>JAIBCM010000001.1:0-300000 GCA_019694135.1 Verrucomicrobiia bacterium
CACTCGCTATAAACAAAATAGAAATAATTAACAGCGACCATTTTTTAACTAATGCGTATGATTTAATCTTATTTAAGTAAAAATAGCTTTGCTTTAACATAGACATAAAATTTATTAAATGACGGTGAGAGAGGGATTCGAACCCTCGGTCCCGCTTTACACAGGACGGCGGTTTAGCAAACCGCTGCTTTCGACCACTCAGCCATCTCACCCACAGATAATTGGTAGTTTAAGCGGCTTTTTCGCCAGGCGCAAGAAGGTAATCTTGATTGAATCAAAATTTCGCCTAGACCAAGTATTATGCCAGTAACTGCTGTTCTCGATCGCCCGCAAGTGGGCATGATTTCCCTGGGTTGCGCCAAAAATTTGGTGGACGCCGAGATCATGCTAGGCTGCTTGCAAAAGGAAGGTTACCCCATCACCAATGAAGCCGAGAAAGCGGATATTTTAATTGTTAACACGTGCAGTTTCATCGAAAGCGCTAAAGAAGAAAGCATTGAAGCCATTCTTGAGGCAAACCGTTACAAAGGATTGCGCAAAAGCGGTCATTCGCAAAAACTTATTGTTGCTGGTTGCATGGCTCAACGTTTTAGCAAAGAGTTGCCGGAAGCCTTGCCAGAAGTGGATGCTTTTATTGGACTAGACCAAATCAAAGATATTACCTCAATCGTCGACCAAGTCTGGCAAGAGTCGGGAGAAAAAAATTATGTCACACCACGACCACGTTATATTCCTGATTTTGACACGCCACGACTTCGCTTAACACCCAATCATTACGCTTACATAAAAATTGCCGAGGGCTGCAATCATCCCTGCTCTTTTTGTATCATTCCTCAAATGCGAGGACGTCACCGCAGTCGCACTGTGGAATCCATCGTCGCTGAAGCGCGCGCTTTAATTCACAGTGGCGTTAAGGAATTAATTCTCATTTCCCAGGACACCACTTATTTTGGCATGGACTCATGGGAGCAACGCGCCACTCCCAGACAACAAGTTGATTCGTCACGCGGTCAAAGCCTGATTCATCTGTTGCGCGAATTGAACGCCATTGAAGGCGATTTTTGGATTCGACTTCTTTACACCCATCCCGCGCATTGGAGCCAGGAATTAATGGAAACGATTGCTGCTTGTGAAAAAATTGCGCGCTATATCGATATTCCACTGCAACACATTCATGAAAAAATGCTGCAACTGATGCGACGCGAAACTTCAGAGCAACACATTCGCGATTTGATTGTTCAAATGAGAAAAATCATCCCCGACATCGCTATTCGAACCACATTTATTGTTGGTTTTCCTGGAGAAACCGAAAACCATTTTCAACATCTCCTCAATTTCATTGAAGAGACCCATTTTGAAAGACTTGGCATTTTTACTTATTCCCTGGAAGAGGGCACACGCGCCTATCAATTTCCTGATCATCTCTCGGCAGAAATCAAGCAAGAGCGATTTCATCAAGCCATGAAACTTCAAAAAAAATTAGCTCGAAAAATTCAACAAAGTCGCATTGGCACGCGACAAAAAATTCTCGTGGATACACCCGGTTTGGGTCGCACCCAGGCCGATGCTCCAGAAATTGATGGCAAGGTATTTTGCGATAAAAATTTAGCGCCTGGCCAATTTGCTGAAGTTCTTATAAAAGAAGCAACCGACTATGATTTAATCGCCCAAGCATGAACATCCCCAATCAAATTACCATTGCGCGATTAATTCTCACGCTACTTTTTGTAGTGGCCATTTCTTATGAATCTAGCTTTCAAGCCATCATTACCTTTAGTATTTTTGTCATTGCAAGCCTAACCGATTGGCTAGATGGTTATCTCGCTAGAAAATGGAATCAAACCACCGATCTGGGAAAATTGTTGGATCCTCTAGCAGATAAAATTCTTGTCACTTCCGCCCTCTTTTTTCTTGTTTACGTCGATATGGTTCCCGTCTGGATGGCTATTCTTATGGTGTCTCGAGAATTTCTAATCACTGGTTTGCGACTTATCGCTACCGCCAAGGGCGTCGTTTTAGCAGCAGAACGCACCGGTAAACATAAAACGATTTCTCAAATCGTTGCCATTCTCCTGGCTTTGGCTTATCTAGCTGTAGAAGAAATTCAATTTCAATTAGGCGATAAAACTTTTCTTCCTGAAAAAATCGTTAGCAACCTTGATTTTTTGATCACGCTTAGTTTTTGGATTGCCACACTACTTACCATAGCTTCGGGTTTTCTTTATTTTCAAAAAAATCGCCATTTTCTTACCGAAAATTTTATTACTTCGACTTCGAAAAAAACTTTTCACTCCTAGAATTCTAACTTGCAAAACTTAGTCTAAATCTCAAATTGACATCTCATGAAATCATTACCCGAAACTTTAACAACTTTTGATCTTGGCAACAATAAAAATGGCCATTTTTATTCTCTTCCTGCATTGGAAAAAGCCGGCATTGGACCCATCTCTCGTTTGCCCATTTCCATTCGAATTGTTTTGGAATCGGTTTTACGTCATTGCGATGGAGAAAAAATAACTGCAAAAGATGTCACAACCTTGGCGAATTGGCAGCCAGGCGCTGAACGTGTTGATGAAATTCCCTTTACCGTAGCGCGCATTATTCTTCAAGATTTCACTGGAGTTCCGTTGCTAGTGGATCTCGCAGCGATGCGCGACGCTGTTGCGCGACTCAAACAAGATCCCAAACTCATTGAACCCTTAGTGCCTGTAGACTTAGTCGTCGACCACTCTGTTCAAGTCGATTTTGCTGGCGAGCCTCGAGCCTTTCAATTGAATTTGGATTACGAATTTAAACGTAACCGCGAACGTTATCAGTTCCTCAAATGGGGAATGCAAGCGTTTGAAACTTTCAAGGTAGTTCCCCCAGGCATTGGCATTGTTCACCAGGTTAATTTGGAATATCTCGCTAAAGGCGTGATTGTTAAAGAGTGCGAGATTTCAGGAAAAAAAATTCAAATCTATTATCCCGACACACTCGTCGGCACCGATTCGCACACCACGATGATTAATGGTCTCGGCATTGTCGGATGGGGCGTTGGTGGCATTGAAGCCGAAGCGGGAATGCTCGGTCAACCCGTTTACTTTTTAACGCCTGATGTAGTGGGCGTGCATCTCACTGGCACACTAAAAGAAGGTGTTACAGCTACCGACTTAGCGCTAACTATCACTCAACTTTTGCGTCAAACTAAAGTCGTCGGAAAATTTGTGGAATTTTTCGGTCCTGGCGCCGAAGCGTTACCTGTTGTCGATCGCGCCACTATTGCCAACATGGCTCCGGAATATGGCGCAACGATGGGATTTTTCCCGATTGACACCGAATGCGTAAATTATTTGCGCGCCACAGGTCGCAGTGAAGAACATTGTAAACTTTACGAAAATTATTATCGCGCTCAGGGATTATGGGGCGTTCCTAAAAAAGGTGAAATTGACTACTCTCAAGTTGTTGAATTGGATCTCAACACAGTAACCCCTAGCGTCGCCGGCCCCAAACGGCCTCAAGATCGTATTCAACTTAACAATCTTAAAAATAAATTTGTCGAACTCTTCAGTAAACCCGTTTCAGAAAGTGGCTATGCCAAGTCGCTAGATGAATTAAACAAGCGCGTAAAAATTAATAATCATCACCGACCCCATGTGGAACCTCTTCAGGATTACGGCATGCGAAAAGAACGAGTTTCACCCAGTGAAAGTGAAATGCGTGATCAACACCCTGCGCCAGATTCCGTTGCCAATGTAAATCCTGAACTTCATGCTGAAATCGGTCATGGCAGCGTTCTCATTGCCGCCATTACCAGTTGCACCAACACTTCCAATCCCAGTGTGATGTTAGCTGCTGGTTTGTTAGCGAAAAAAGCGGTGGAACGCGGTTTAAAAGTTTCTCCCACTATTAAAACATCCCTAGCGCCAGGTTCGCGCGTGGTCAGTGAATATTTTGCTCAAACCGGCTTGCAAACTTATCTGGACCAACTTGGTTTCAATCTCGTAGGCTATGGTTGCACGACTTGCATCGGTAACAGCGGCCCGCTAGAAAGTCATATTGAAGAAGCTGTTCTCAAAAATGATCTCGTTGCAGCATCGGTGCTTTCGGGCAATCGCAACTTTGAAGCGCGCGTGCATCAAAGTATCAAAGCCAACTTTCTCATGTCGCCACCGTTAGTTGTGGCTTTCGCTCTGGCAGGCAGGGTTGACCTTGATCTGAGTCAAGAACCTCTCGGAACTGATAAAGAAGGAAAATCCGTTTACTTGAAAGATATCTGGCCTAGTCAACAAGAAGTTCGTGACACTTTGCGCACTGCATTAAAAGCAGAAATGTTTCAAAAATTATATCGCGATTTTGCTGATCAAAATCCGAAATGGAACGAAATTCCTTCTTCGACTGGCGCAATCTATGAATGGAATAAAGAATCCACTTACATTCACAATCCTCCTTTCTTTGAAAATTTTTCTTTAGATTACCCGCCCATTCAGGAAATCAAACAAGCGCGAGCCTTGGGAATTTTCGCTGACAGCATCACCACGGACCATATTTCGCCAGCCGGTGCAATCAAAAAAACTTCGCCTGCTGGACTTTTCCTTCAAGATCACGGTGTCAAAGCTGAAGACTTTAATAGCTATGGCTCACGACGTGGTAATGATCTCGTTATGACTCGAGGAACCTTTGCCAATGTGCGCATTAAAAATCTAATGCTCAACGGCGAAGAGGGCGGCAACACCTTGCTTCAACCTAATGGCGAAAAAATGTCCATCTTCGACGCTGCCATGCAATATAAAAAACAAGATATTCCGTTGGTCGTAATCGCAGGTCAGGAATATGGCACCGGCTCTTCACGCGACTGGGCAGCCAAGGGAACCGCTTTGCTCGGTGTCAAAGCAGTCATTGCGCAAAGCTATGAACGCATCCATCGTTCAAACCTCGTAGGCATGGGCGTGCTTCCGCTTCAATTTTTAGAGGGAACCAATGCCGCCACTCTTCAACTCGATGGCACTGAAATTTATGATATCGTAGGTTTAGATCAAAATTTAAAACCTCAACAAAATCTTACCCTTCGCATCACGCGAAAAAACGGAACTATCGCTGAAGTCCCGGTTAAATGCCGCATCGATACTCCTATTGAAATTGATTATTATCAGCATGGCGGCATATTGTCTTACGTCTTAAGACAACTTTTAAAGAAAGGATAATCTTATGTTAAGTTATGCGCTAATTTTTTTAATCGTCGCCATCATTGCTGGCGTTTTAGGTTTTGGATTTATCGCTGGCACCGCAGCTTGGATTGCCAAAGTGCTTTTTATTATTTTCCTTATTCTTTTTATCCTTTCCTTAATTCGTGGAAGGCGACCTTAAAAAAGCGCAAAACACAAGCTGCTCTTAACTATTTAATAAGCCATCCCAGGCCCACCGGCTTTTACAAAATCTTCTGCATAGCTCCAAGCATTTTGCACTGCCGGTTTTTTCACTATTTCATCTCCTAATTTATTCGCTTTAGTTGTCAAACAAGAAAAAATATCACTTCTTTTAACTCCATCCGCAGGATCAATTAAACAGCCGACTATCATGTCAGCCGGACCTGCAACAACATCCAGCATATCTAAAGCAGACCAAGCCAAATCGGCCGAAGTAACTTCTCCTTTTTCTCCACCCGTCATAGCAAAAGGAAAAACTAAAGAATGATGAGAACCCTTTCGAACAATTCCCATCTCATACTCAAAGTTTTTCAACGCAAGTTTATGCTCTGATAATTTTTGTTTGAAATCATCTACCCAAGTGGTGGTTTTATGAATTTCTGCATCAGCTATAGTAACAGCCTCAGTATTACCTTCACTCAAAGCTTGCTTACGGATTTGTTTTAAATCACGGATATAATCGTTCAATCCTTTAATTAATCCTTCTTGTTCTTTAATAGCAGCTCTTAGTGCCTGCCGATCCTCTCGCGTCTCAAATCTCACCTCTGCTACAATGTCTCGATCCGTTGTCTTTCGCCTGACTATCACGGCTTCAAGATCGGGACCTAATACCTTAACCTCCGGAGATAATTTTCCTATCTCTTTTGCAATATCACGAAGTGCTAATTCATTTCCTACCCATAGTTCGCTAAAATTTCCAGCATGTGTCATGCTTTTTTTGCCTAAAATACCAATTTCTTCCAAAAGAGTTTTAACAAGCTTTTTAATCATATTACTTTTTTATAGTTTCATTAAAAAAATAACACCAATAATACAAATTAAAACCTTAAAAAGCGCGAGGCGCTTTACTTTCGCAAAGCGCCTCACTTTCGCTTGAGGGCCGTAAGCCGAATTCTGTTCACTTTATCCCGCCGAGGCGGGACAAAGGGACAACCATTTCTCTTTCCACAAAAATTAATTTGTGAAATCCCGCCGCGGCGGGATGCGGCTAGTACCCGAGGCTGATCCGGCAACTGCCGGACCGCGCGAACCACGCATGGCCTCTGTTCTGCCTTGCACCGCGTGAGGTTTTTCTAGCTTCCACTCTCGCAAGATGGAACGGTGGGCTCTTACCCCGCCTTTTCACCCTTATCCGGCAGCTGCCGGACGGTTTATTTTCTGTAACACTTTCTGTCATTGGGATCTTTCGAAACCCAATGCCTCCCTTTTCAAGGAGCACGCTGTTCTATGGTGTTCGGACTTTCCTCTCCCTAGTCCCACCGTGGTAGGAACAAGGCAGCGATTGTCACACCCTCATTTTTGATTATAGCATAAAAAGATAAGCTGTAAATTTTGTAAAATCGTTTAAAGCTAAATGATGCGTTTTGACTATCACATGCACACACCGCTTTGTCAGCATGCCAAAGGCAGTCCCGTAGATTATGCCAAAGCCGCAAAAGCGTCAGGATTAAAAGAAATCGGTTTTTCCGATCATTGCCCCATGCCAACACAATATGACGACTGGCGAATGGCGCCTCACGAATTTCCCGATTATCTGGACCTCGTGGAAGAAGCTCGCCAAGCAGTTCCCGAACTCAATATTCGATTGGGCTTGGAAGCCGATTATATTGCGGGTTTCGAAAATCATATTCGCGAGTTAAGAAAACAAGCGGCTTTTGATTATTTTATTGGTTCCGTCCATTACATCAGTCCCGACTGGGATTTGGATAATCCCACCAAACTAGAAAAATGGAAGGATCAGCCTTACGAAGTGAGCTGGAAACAATATTACCGTTGCATCACGGAATCGGCGCAAAGTGGTCTATTTGACATCATTGGTCACCCCGATTTATGCAAAAAATTCTGTCACATTCCGCCCGGCGATTTAACTCCTTACTATTTGCCAGCGCTCGAAGCGATTGCTGACAATAAACTTTGCATCGAAATTAACACTTCGGGACGTCACAAGCCCATTGAAGAAGCTTATCCCAGTGTTCGGTTTCTTGAGTTGGCGTTTGAAAGAGATATCCCGATTGTGATCTCTTCCGATGCGCACAACCCCGAAGAGGTAGGACGCGATTTCGATTGGGCCAAACAGTTTGCCTGGGATGTTGGCTACCGTTTTGTGCAACAGTTTCGAGAAGGAAAACGGCTCCCTGTCCCACTTTCAGAATTTTAATAGGTGGAACGCGACTGTAAAATGCCTTCCGCCACGATCAAATCCTGCGGTCGAGTCATTTTTAAATTAGGCTCGTCGCATAATACGACTTGCACCGATTTTCCCATTCTTTCTACCACGGCTGTGTCATCGGTCAAAATCTCCTGGGTCGCCATTAACTTTTGATAAGCCTCTCGAATTAAAGAAGCATGAAAAATTTGAGGTGTCTGCACAGCAACCAAACAATCTCGATCTAAAGTTTTTGTAACAAAACCCTTTTCATCGACTTCTTTAATCGTATCGGCCAACGCTGAGCCACAAACTGCTGCTCCCGTTTTTTGTGCCGCATCGACAACAGCATCAACAATTTTCCGAGTAATCAAAGGTCGCGCAGCATCGTGAATTAAAACCAAATCATTACTAGGATTCGCTGCTTGCAATCCATTCCAAACGGAATGTTGCCGTTCTTTACCGCCTTCAATCCATTGTTTTACTTTAGTAATAGTTTCAGGAAGATGATTTTGAAATAACGTTTTCGCTTCTGAGCGCGTTACCATGATAATTTCAGTGATCAGGGGATGAGCCTCAAAAATTTCCAAACAATAAAAAAAAACCGGTTTACCACAAAGCGGAAGAAATAATTTATCCTTACCCATGCGACGACTGCTGCCCGCAGCAACTACCACAGCAGAAATCATAACTAATGTCTCGCTTTGTCCTCTTCTTGAGATGCCACATCTTTATACCATAAAATGCCGCGGGTTCGAAGATTATAGATAAAATCGCGTAAATCCTGTGCCATTCTTTTATCAGTTAAAACTTTTGCAAGTAATCCCTGTCCCTTTTCCGCTTGCGCCAATAAATTATCCGTGCGATTTAAAACGGAATTCAATTTCGACACAGCATTTTTTAAATTATCTTTAGTAGCATCATCTAAAATTTCTTCGTCTACCTTCACCAAAATTTGATTCAAACGGTTCAAAGCTTCTTGCGATTTTTGGATTACTGGTCGGGCATCACTTGTCAAATCCCCAATACCCGTCGTGCGCGAACCCTCGGTAGTTTCGTTAGCTTTAATAAAGGAAGCCTTGGCATCGCTATTCGGCTGCACTTCCACATAGCGATCCCCTAACAAACCCGATTCACGAATAACAAACTTGGAACCTTCACGAATTTGATATTCTTTTCCCAACCCAATCTGAATCAAAGCCCGATCGCCTCCCTCACCCAGTGAAGGCGATGACACCACTTTGCCAATGTGTACGCCCGACATCAAAACTTTAGATCCTTTAATAATTCCGCTTGCGCTGGGAAAAGCCACAGTAATCCGATAATCATCATGCACCGAACTTTGCTCCACACCCACAATGAGAACTAAAGTCGCAGCTGTCACTAGTCCGACGAGAACAAAAATCCCAACAACAATTTCAATACCCCGTTTTTCCATAATTTTAAATCATGACTTCGCTGGTGTCAGACACTCCCTCAATAAAATGTTGAATCGCTTCATCTTTACTTTTCTGAAAATTTTCTGGTGTATCAATCTTATAAATAACGCCTTCTCGCAACATAGCAATCCGATCGGCAATAGCAAAGACACTTTTCATATCATGCGTCACCACTACACTCGTGACACCGTAACGCTCGCTGATCTGATTAATTAACTGATTAATACTATCCGCCGTAATCGGATCCAATCCTGTCGTCGGCTCATCATAGAGAATTATTTCTGGCAGACGCGCAATCGCTCGCGCCAAAGCGACGCGTTTCTTCATGCCTCCACTTAACTCCGATGGCATTTTCCGCTCTTGATTAGGCAATCCGACCGCCTCCAACACTTCTGCCACGCGCTCTTTAATTTCTTTAGCAGTAAACTTTTTTTCCTCTTTCAAAGGAAAACCAACATTCGCCTCAACCGAAAGGGAATCAAAAAGTGCTCCTCCTTGAAAAACGATGCCAATTTTTTTTCGGATCGGGACCATCTCCATTTCATTTAAACCCACCACATTTTTACCATCCACCAAAATTTGCCCCTTATCGGGCTTCATTAACCCAATCAAATGCTTTAACAAAACGCTTTTGCCGCAACCACTTCGCCCGATAACCACTAAACGTTCCGCGCGATGAATTTGAAGACTCACCCCTCGCAACACATGCTGTTTTCCCAGCCGTTTCTCCAAATTCTTAAACTCGATAACAACGTCGTCTTTCATGAAGCCGGAAATAATGAATTTAACATGAACGTGAAAAAGAAATTCGCGATCAAAACACTCAAAGAGGAGCTTACTGCCGCTTCGGTCGTCGCTTTACCCACGCTTTCCGCTCCCGTGCCCGACATCAACCCTTTATGACACGACACACTTACAATAATAATAGAAAATAAAAATGCTTTAATCAAACCAATCCACATGTCGCGCGCCTCGGTAAACTGCAAAATATTATACCAGTAATAAGTGCCATCCACTCCCAGAAGCGGCACTGCCACCACATAACCCGCTGCCATTCCTCCCGCAATTGCCATCGCCACCAATGCAGGTAATGAAATCATCATCGCCACGAATCGTGGGACGATCAGATATTCAATCGGATAAACCGCCAACGCGCGCAACGCATCAATCTGCTCCGAAATTTTCATCGTGGCCAACTCTGCAGCCATTGCCGAACCCACTCGTCCCGCAATCATGAGTGCACTTAACACCGGACCTAACTCGCGACACATAGCCAAAGTCGCTACCGAACCTGTAGCGGAATCCATACCGAGTCGATGAAATTGAAACTGAATCTGCGCGGCAAACACCGCTCCCGTAAAAATGCCCGTTGTTAAAACCACAACCTGAGATCGCACCCCTACAAAATAAATTTGTTGAATCGTCTGCTTCATCCGCAATGGTCGCGAAAAAAAACAGCGAAACGTTTCCATCATCAACAAAGCCACCTCGCCTAACTGTTCAATAAAGGAGATAGCAAGTCTGCCCGCTTTTAAAAAAAATGATTGAAACCAACGCATAATCAGAGATGATTTCATAAGTAATCATAGGCTGCGCCGCAAGGATTTTGTGATGAAGTGCGAGGAATAAGGAAGGAGCCTATGTTAATATATAGGCGACTGATCGAATGACAAAGTAATTCAAACAAAAGATTGCGGCCTTTCGGTTACGTTCCTT
The DNA here is from genome assembly GCA_019694135.1 of Verrucomicrobiia bacterium. Classification (NCBI taxonomy): domain Bacteria; kingdom Pseudomonadati; phylum Verrucomicrobiota; class Verrucomicrobiia; species Verrucomicrobiia bacterium. The sequence goes on from JAIBCM010000001.1 coordinate 10,707, forward strand.
TTGGCATAGCTCTGCGTCGCTCCTCGGTCGGTTATCTAGTTTCGATAGCCTTCCTCTTCGCTTCTTGATCTTTGCCAAAATGGATTCGTAACGCAACTTATGATTAATTATGAAACCATCTCTAGTAAAGATAAGGCTCCGTTAATTCAAATGCATTTCTTATCAAAAAGCAGGTTGAATTTTTTTCTATTTCTTGAGCAAGTTCCACCTCCACCACATCAAATCGAAAAATAAGAGAAGGATTCCCGAGTAAACGCAAATATTCCAAGGCAGTTTTGGATAATCGTTTTTGCTTAGCACGATCCACAAACTCCCCCGGTCTGCCAAACTCTGTGGAACTGCGCGCTTTCACTTCCACAAATGCCAAAACTTCACCATCTCGACACACTAAATCAATCTCTCCACCTCTACCCCGGAACCGTTTCAGTAAAATTTTATATCCTTGTCCTCGTAAAAAATCGGCAGCAACAGCTTCACCCCATCTCCCTATATCGCAATCAACACTCTGCTTTTTGCCCAATCGCTTGCATAACCGGCGCAAACGAGTTGCGATGAATGGGGCAAGGGCCATAACGTTTCAACGCCTCCAAATGTTGAGGTGTGCCATAACCTTTATGTTCATCAAATCCATAATGAGGCCATTGCTGATGCCATTCGCGCATCAAACGATCCCTCACTACTTTAGCAATAATTGACGCGGCAGCAATGGAATAACTCAGTCGATCACCGCTCACAATGCCTTCATGAGGAAAAGGAAAATCTCGAAAAGGTCGTCCATCTATTAGCACCCAATCCGGAGGCGATACAAATTGGCACAGTGCCAACTCCATCGCGCTTCGTGTAGCTTGATAAATATTATCCCGATCAATCTCTTCGACCGAAACAACTGCGTAATGCCAGGTCATCTGTAAAGTTTCGGTTAAACGCGTAAAAAGTTCTTCTCTTTTTTTTTCTGATAATAATTTGGAATCCTTTATCCCTTTGACTTCCCGCTTTGAAACGCATCCATTCAAACAGACCGCAGCGGCAACCACTGGCCCCGCAAGCGGCCCTCGACCGGCCTCATCAACTCCGACTACGTAACGAAACCCTTTTTTTTGAGCGCTTTCTTCGAATTGAAAACTCGGCTTCAACTATTTTTTAGTAGATGAAGCTTTTAATTCTTTGACTGTAATCGCATCACGCCCTTCCACACCTCGAAGATAATAAAGCTTGGCACGACGCACATGACCCCGTTTCTCAACCTGAATCTTTTCAATAATCGGCGAATGCAAAGGGAAAACGCGTTCCACACCTTCACCATAAGAAATGCGGCGCACGGTAAACTGCGCATTCAACCCGCGCCCTTTTTTAGCGATCACCAATCCGGCAAAAACCTGCACCCGTTCCTTTTCCCCTTCCTTCACACGAGTATGGACTTTAATCGTATCGCCCACGCGAAAAGGGGTGATTTCCTTTTTAAACTGTTCCGATTCAATTTTTTCAATTAACAAATTCATAACTAACCTTTGATTTGAGAAGACATGGCACGTTACCGATTTCTCAAAACAGGTCAAGTCTTGTGGTAAATTCTTTAAAAAAAACTAAAATCTGACCCTAAAAGAAGATCGCAATTTTTAAATCAAATAGCGCATTACCAATCTTGTCTCAAGATTGATCGGATGCCGCACCCTTAAATGATGTTTAATGGGCTCAAAACAAGACGATTATCGTTTGGATCCAAGATTTGACGAGTGGACTGATTTCTTTGAAATGATTTAGGTTGCAAAGAAGGATCTTTGAGAATGGATGATTGTAAAATAATTTCAATTTGCGCATCAGTAAGATGCTCTGAACCCCACAATTCTCTCACGCGAGTCGATGCCATCCGCGACATTAAATTAAAATCACTGTTGTGATGAAATCCTACACTATTACGACCCGTAGAACGATAATGACCGATAGAACGAAATGCTTTTTCGTCTTCTACCAAAACACTGTCAATTAAACAATGAACTGACTCGTGTCCCGGTGTTCTTGCTGCGGATCGATCAGAAGCAAATACGGCATTTTCTGTTTTTAATGAAATTCTTCTAAATTCCTTAGTATAGCTTATTCCATGCACCTTTCCTTCTAATAAAGGAGTGTCTCCCGTCATGACGAATCTAAGCCCCTTCTCAGGCGGATAAAATTTTGCTGTGTAACGCGCGAGCCTCCTAAGTTCTCTTGCGGATAGTCCATCTTCCAGCTTAATACCTCTGGGCAAATCGATAATTTTTGCTGGTAAAACTTCGACTTTAATTCCTGCGGGCGCCAGGGATTCTTGCATAAGAGCAGTTTTCTTTTCAGCATCCTTTTCCGTAGATAAAAGCCTTCCCTTTTTATCCCTAACTAGAAAAGGTTGAACTTCCATAACTTTTTTTATGGGAACTGAAACCGATGCCGTTTCTTGTTTACCTACCACATCATCTTGATAAGTCACAGTAATTTGACTGCCTAACTCCGCTAAAACCGTCTGATCTTTGGGATCATTATCTTTGTGGCCATTCAGTGGGTAGTTATCAAAGGATCGATTAGACACTAAAACAATAGGCTTCGAATAAAATGTGCCCGGTTGCTGCGGATCTTCATATAAATAAACCAGCGTAGAATCCTGATAAGAACTATCGGGATTCGTGGGATTGCTGCTTTCGATGTTAGCTACAATAAAACCTTTTCCAGCCAAAGCTGGATTTTCGTATCGGAGATAAAACCGGTCGTTGGATTTTTCAGGATTAAATTTAGAGTTAGCAATCGAACTCTTGTCAGAGGCTTGTAAGCTGTCATGCAAATTAGCAATATCTAAAGACGCAGCTTTTTTGCCTTTGAAATCCAAGATTTGCAGAGCGGGTTTTTCATAAGGTGTTAGAGTTAAACCGAGCCGATTTTTTACCGAGGACTCTACTAAACCATTTTTCTTGTCTCTACTTAAATTACGTCTTAAAGCCATACAACTTATTACTAAAACATAAATAAAACACAGCTTTAACTTTTATCAAGGACCCAACCTAAAAATTTTCGTAAAAAAGGGTGAAATTGAGACTGCTCGATAGATTTTAAATTAAGAATCTTAACTCTCTAATTCAACTTCAACTCCTGCCATTCTTACCTTCTTGACAACCCTCGACTAAATGTAATGATGAAAAAAACTGAAACCACAAGAACTTACCTATGCACAAACGAATCATCCTCATTCTCGCCAGTTGCTTAATAACTCCTGCACTTGCACAAGCTCACCCACTCCATACTGTTCATAGTTTCCCTCAAGGATTCACACATCCCTTCCTCGGTTTAGACCATCTTTTAGTCATGCTAGCCATCGGACTATGGGCCGTGCAACTGGGACAATCGGCTTTATGGCAACTACCTTGCGCATTTCTTGCGAGTATGATGGCGGGAGGATTTTGGGGCTCAAAACAAATTCCTCTACCCTTACTGGAGGACGGCATTTTAGCTTCAGTCATTTTATTAGGACTTTTGCTCATGTTAGCAAAACCTTTGCCTATTTCTGTTTCCCTATTAATTGTTGGAATTTCTGGCTGGATGCATGGCTACGCTCACGGCCTTGAAATTCCTATAGGCTACTCGGGTTTGAATTATGGTCTGGGCTTTCTCTTGGCAACAGCCAGTCTTCATGGCATCGGACTCATGTTGCCTCTTTTATTCGGACGCTCCATTTTACTCACGCGATGGGCAGGAGTAGGCATTTTAGTCAGTGGCTGCCTTATTATGCTTGGATCATAATTATCTAAGCTGATCGAAGTTTGAGTTAGAGTTGTCTAAGTTTTAAAAATCTCTTACCTTTAACAAACCATGATAAACACACTCCGAGAATTGCCCGGACTTTATGTTACGGTCGATAGCGTCATTCACATTCCTGAAGCCGATACGCCACCAGATAAACCCTTTGCTTTTCGCTACGATCTTTCCATTCACAATAAAAGCCAGGAAACGATTACCATTCAGGCACGTAAGTGGGTAGTCACTAATGAACAAGGCGAAAAATTAGTGGTAGAAGGCGATGGCGTGGTCGGAGTCAATCCTCACCTGGAACCTGGTGAAACGTTCAGCTATCACAGTTTCCATTTGATCGATACCCCTAGCATTGCCGAAGGCGCTTATTTCGGCACCACCGAAGAAGGCGAAAAAATCATGACTAAAATTCCTTCCTTCAACATGAAACCACCCATCTCACATAAACTTTCTTAACTCACTCATTATGGAATTCGACTGGAGTCTGGTTCCCGCGCTTTCGGCACAAAACCGACAACAAATCGAAGAATGCTTTGAAGATCCGTTTAACCTCAAACTCATGCCAGAAGAGCCTTTGGCAAAAGATCATCACCGCTTTTTTTGTCTCGGTAAAGACACTGCGCAAAACGGTTGGTTCATAGTCTATACCACAAACGGAAAACAACTTCGTATCTTAACAACTCGCCGGCTTAGCGAATCAGAAAATCATTATTACGAACGCAAACTGCGCGAGGTTTTATGAGCCACACTCCCACACAACGTCTAAAAAAATGGAATCAAGTACCAACCTTCACTTCACTAAAAGAAGAACAACAATACTGGATAGATACAGAACTGGAACCTGCCCTCATCAAAGAATCACTTTACAATCCTGAATCCACCGATTCCACCCTCATCACCTTGCGTTTAGATCCTCGCATGCTCGCTCGCTTGAAAAGATTAGCCCGCCAACGCTATCTCAACTACCAAAGCATGATCAAGCAATGGCTCGCCGAACGCTTGGAAAAAGAGTTAGAAAAATAATTTGCCTTCTCGCCCACTCCTATCCAAACTTAACTTATGCAAATCATCTCCAACCGTTCTCACCCGCAACGCGCCTTTACCCTTGTTGAACTCCTAATCGTCATTTCCATTATCGCCATCCTAGCCGGTCTCGGATTCCCGGCTCTCACCGCTGCCAAAAATGCCGCGCGCAAAACACAAACCGCCAGCTTGCTCAACACTATCAAAATTGGCATTACTGCTTACATGACCGAATACGGACGTCTACCAGATATCGGTTCGGCTTCTTCCGACGAAGAATATCGCTCCGACAGCCAGGAATTCAAAACCCTCGTCAACACTTTATCCGGAGCAAAAGATGACGATGCCGAAGCCATTCGATTAAATCCTCGACGCATTCCTTTCTGCGATTTTCAAGCCAAAGATTTTAAAAACGGCTCCATAAGCTCTCACGAACTCGTTGATGCCTGGAAACGTCCTTTTTACATCATCCTCGACTTCAATTACGACAATCTCATCGATCAAAATGCCATTGGCCAAAACATGCCTGCCGAACTTAAACCAGACGATGATATCTCCGGCAATGTCGCGCTATGGTCACAAGGCGCTGCCGTAACACCGGAAAAAATGAAACGCAGCGACCTGGTTTCCACCTGGCGATAATTTCACTTTAATTGTTGTAGGGCAAGCGCACCGCTTGCCAACGTGCCTATCACAAACCAAACTCGCTTAATTCTCGGAACTTTTTAAACCGCTCCTGAATTTCAGATTGGGTCAACGTTTGCAAACGCCCTAAACTAAACGCCTCCACATTAAACGAAGCTAACACACTGCCAAAAATCACCGCTCGTTTCAGCTCAGCAAAAGAAAACGAATCGTTCGTCGCCAAAAAACCCAGTAATCCCCCTGCAAAACAATCGCCAGCGCCCGTCGGATCATGAATGTCTTCCAAGGGATAAGCTGGAGCAGAAAAAAATTCGCCCTGCCCAAAAAGCAAGCAACCATGCTCACCCTTTTTAATCGCCACATAACGCGGTCCCATCTGCTGCAACTGCCAACCCGCTTTAATCAAACTGGTTTGCTTCGTCAACTCGCGCGCTTCGCCGTCATTCAAAATCAACATATCGACCCGTTTCAATAACGCCTTCAAATCCTCCTGCGCCGTTTGAATCCACAAATCCATCGTATCCGCCACAACAAATCGCGGCTGCGGAACTTGATCCAACACATGCAACTGCAAAGCAGGCGCAATATTGCCCAACAAAACATAAGGCGTTTCGCGATAACCCTCCGGCAAATCCGGCCTAAATTTCTCAAACACATTCAACTCCACCGACAACGTGCGACGAATATTCAAATCCCATTCATACTCCCCCGACCAAGCGAAAGTCTTACCCTTAGCGCGTTGCAACCCTAATAAATCCACACCCCGCCTCTCAAAAAGCTCCAAATAATCCACAGGAAAATCTTCACCCACAATCCCCACCATCTTAACCGGCGAAAAAAAACTGGCCGCCACCGCCGCATAAGAAGCCGACCCGCCTAACATACGATCATGATTTTCCAACGGCGTCTTCACTGAATCCAACGCCACCGAACCCGCTACTAAAATACTCATATTATTATTCATAAAAAAAATTTAGTTATCCGGCAAGCAAACATAACCCTCACGATAAGTGGGATAGGCAGGTTGCCAGCCGAGTTGACGCATTTTGGTGTTGTTCACGCGCTTATGGGTGGAAGGTTCGGGAGCGAGCTGGATCCAGGAAGGAATCGGCATTTGCCATTGATCGGCGCACCATGCGATAATTTGATGCAAAGGCACTGGCTCATTATCGCATCCATTAAAAATGCCTCTTTTTTGTTTTTGGATTAAGCAATCGATTGCTGTGACAATGTCGTCGCGATGAATGTGGTTGATCCAACGATTCGGCATTTCTTGATTTTGCTGAAGCGATTGTTTGATGTTCGATATCATGCGCATACGATTCGGACCATAAATGCCCGCTAATCTCAAAACCGCGCCTTGACGCGTTAAAACTTGTTGCTCGGTCGCGCGCAAAATGTTGCCCGTTTCCGTTTGAGGATTTGCTTCGCTTTGTTCTGTCACCCATTCACCCTGATTTTGCGGATAAACTGAAGTCGACGAGGTAAAGATAAGAAAATTTTTTTCGGAAAGATAGTTCATGGCATGAATCATACCTCGCCGATAAACTTGCTCATAAATTTGAGCTTCCCCTCGCCCAGCAGCGGCGCAATAAAGCGCTGCAGAAAATGAAGAAGGTTGAAAATGGGTCACAAACTGTTGCCAACTTTCCTCTTTAGCAACATCGCCTACATAGGGTCGAACCCCTAAAGATTGCAAAATTTCAGCTGAATTTTCGGTGTGAATCCAGCCGGTTACTTTCCAGTTTTTTTCAAGAAAAAATTTAGCCACTGCTTGCCCCACGTAGCCGCAACCGATGATTAAGAGTTTTTTGTCTTCCATTTTCCACAATAAGCTTTAGCACCATGACAAAAACTTTTGAATCTCTCATTTTTTCTTCCCTTACTTCAGATTGTCCCCGCGTTAGTTGGGCTTTATTGGATTGCGGCCTCATTAGGCATGCATGAAAATCAAACGGTTTTTGTAGCTTTGGGTGTTGGCGCTTTTATCAATGCTAATTGGCCAACGCATCGGTTGAAAATATGGATCAGCACGGGCTGCGCTGTCTGGTTTTTGCGCAATCCCAAATTTTTCTTTTATTGGTTAGGCGCAGTGAGCGTTATTTATTTTGTGCGTAATCGACGAGGCCTCGTTTTGTTGTTCGGATTTCTTTTTATTTTCTTCTGGCCTAAATTCATTTTTTATGTGGCCTACCGTCAACCCGCTTGGCACAGCTGGCTCGATGCTTCGGCTTTGGCATTTCTTTTTCTAGGCGGTCTTTATTACTGGCGCGAAAAGCGTAATGAACGCATCCAACCCTTTTCTTTCTCGCAATGGTTAGGCTATTTTCTTTTCCCTTCCAATCCTTTGAATCCCATTAATATGGCGCCATCCGACTTTGCAGATCGCCAGCAAAATGCTATCCCTTACCGCGCAGCCTGGCAGGCCTTAGGGTTAGTGGCCTGCAAAGCGGCAGCCATTAAACTCATTCATTATTACGGTGACGGTTTTTTATATAAACAATGGCCTGTAGAAACTTTTCCCGAAAAATGGTTTGGATTGTCTCGATGGGAAATCTGGATCATGCTGAGTTTTACTTATATTCATTATGCTTTATGGCTTTCCGCTACCGCAGATGTGGTGGTGTGTTTGGCACGATTTTTCGGGTTAAATTTATTTTATAACTACCGTTGGGCATTGCTCGCATGGAATCCGGTAGAGTTATGGAGACGCTGGGCGATTTATAATCGTCGCTTGTTACTTAAACAGGTTTATTTTCCTTTAGGCGGACGAACACGTCATGTTTACCGCAACATTTTACTTACTTTTTTAGCAAGCGCTTTGATTTTACACACAGGCTGGATCGGCTCTCGTTATTTGACGGTGGGCAATGATATGGTCTGGCTTTATAGCGCTTATTTTTTGATGCAAGGGTTAGCTGTTTGCGTGTGCGTAGAATTCTGGCATTGGAACGGGAAAGATCCGAGTAGCGATCGTCAACTCCGTTGGAGTTGGGGTCGAGTCGCAACTACCCTTCTCACTCAAGGTTATGCGGCTTGGGTGCATCTTCTCATTCTCTGCCCTTATGGAACACCTTGGTCAACGCGAGTTAAAGCAATGTTTTATGCGCTGGGATTTTAAAATTTCACTTTTATAATTAGGCACTTCGACAAATGGATTCCGAAACTTTATTTTTAGCGTTTGAAAAAAAAATGCAGGTGGCAGGCGTTCGCGCTTCAGCCATCGCTACATTTCGTCGTAATTTTTTTCTTCTTTTAGAAGGCCAAACCGGTTTTATTCCTGAAAATTCCTTGCAAGCAATCGGTTCGCTCCCCCGCTGGGAAAAATTGGATGAATCGCAATCAGCTAAAGAACTTTTGCCTCAAACGGTTATTCTCAAATTAAACGGCGGTTTGGGAACGAGCATGGGATTAGCCCAGGCAAAATCGCTTCTTCCTATTAAAGAAAAAGAAACTTTTTTGGATTTTATCGTTCAACAATTTCTTGCTTTAAAAAAAGTTTATGGCGTTTCTGCTGGCTTACAATTTTTGAACAGTTTTAGCACGAGTGCTGACACTTTAGCTTTTCTTAAAAAATATCCTGAATTAGGCGATTTCACAAAGCTGGAACTCATGCAAAATAAAGTGCCTAAAATTGATGCAACCACTTTTCACCCTGCTCAATCTTTATCTCATCCTGATTTGGAATGGTGTCCGCCGGGACATGGCGATTTGTATGCTGTGTTGTGGGATTCGGGACGATTAAATGAATGGATTGAAAAAGGATTTCGTTATCTTTTTATTTCCAATGCGGACAATATTGGCGCTACACTTGATTTAAAATTGCTAAAGTATTTCGCTCAAAGCCAGCTTCCCTTTTTGATGGAGGTGACACCACGAACTGAAATTGATCGAAAAGGCGGTCATTTATGTCGCGATCAAAAAACGGGTGGGTTACGTTTGCGAGAATTAGCTCAATGCCCTCAAACCGATCTCGCTTTTTTTCAAGATATTGAACGTCATGCTTTTTTTAATACTAACAATTTGTGGGTGAATCTTTTGGCTCTGCGCGATCAACTCGAACAACAAGGCGGCTTCTTACCACTGCCTTTTATCCAAAACCGTAAAACACTCGATCCTAAAGATAAAGCATCACCCATTGTCATACAGCTAGAAACTGCGGTTGGTGCAGCCATGGAATGTTTTCCTCAAGCCAACGCTATCGTTGTGCCGAGGTCTCGATTTGCCCCGGTAAAAACCACTTCTGATCTCTTAATTTTGCGTTCTGATCTTTATGAGGTAGATTCTTTCTATCAATTAAAACTGAATAACGCTTGTAAAGGAAGACTGCCTGTGATCACGCTCGATAAAGATTATTACCAAATGATTGACCATTTTGATGCTTATTTTTTCTCTGGCGCGCCTTCTTTAAAACAATGCCAAAGCTTAACTCTTCGCGGTCCGATTCGGTTTGAGCCAGGCGTCTGTTTTGAAGGTCATGTGACCATCACCAATCCCACTACTCAACCTAAACGGCTAAAATCCGGGCATTATTCCAATCAACAAATCACATTATAAGTTTTTTCATGAATGTGACGGAAAAAACTTATTTTTGGGAAAAATGGCGAGCGCTTTCTAGTGGCGCGATTGAAACAGCCGGCTCTACTTTTCTTCTTTTAATTGCTGTTCGCCATTTCGAAGCCAATGCTTGGGCCAAAGGCATTTTGGCAACCGGAATTAATATTGGTCTTTTCTTTTCGCCTCTTATTCTTTCCTTTACAGCGCAATCACAAGAAAAAACTTCGCGCGTGGCTTCCTATCTCGCTGCATTAAGCAGTTTCAATTTTTTGCTCGCAGCGCTCTTCCCCACGCTGCCTTTATACGTGATCGCTTCCACGTTAGCAATGGCTTGCGGTTCGTCGGCGGTTCCTTTAATGACTCAGGTTTATCAAGACAACTATCCTCAAGGATCACAAGGCCGCCTTTTTTCTATCACTTTTTCCATTCGCGTTTTATCAGCCATGATTTTCAGTTATTTAGGCGGACGATTTTTGGAAGGCGCTTTAGATCGATTTCGTTGGCTACTACTCTTCTTTGCTGCAGCTTTTGCTTTTGCGAGTTTTTGTCTTCGCCAATGCCCCTCTTCGCCTTTACGACAATCGGCAACTTTTCATCCTTTAGCAGCCATGCGTTTTTTAAAACAAGACACTATTTTTCGACGCACTTTAATGAGTTGGATGCTGATGGGTTTTGGCAATTTAATGATCCTGCCCCTACGTGTGGAATATCTGGCCAACGCCAAATACGGTTTAAAACTTAGCGCCTTTATGGTCGCACTTTTAGTTGGTGTGATTCCTAATTTTACACGCTTATCTACTAGCCCACTTTGGGGGCGATGGTTTGATCGCTTACCCTTTCTCAAACTTCGGTTTATTTTAAGTTTCTGTTTTATTGCTTCGACTCTTACTTTTTATTTGATTCACGACGTAACAGCTTTGGTAATTGGCGCCGCTATTTTTGGCATCGCCCAAGCAGGTGGCGATATCGGTTGGAGCTTATGGGTTATCAAACTCGCTCCACCGCAACATGCTGCAGAATATATGTCCGTTCACACTTTCTTCACAGGTATTCGTGGAATGATTGCTCCATTTGTAGCCTTCGCACTTTTACCTCAATTCACCCCTCCAATCATTGCTCTGATGGCAGCCAGTTTAATGGCGTTAGGCGCAGCCTTGCTTCTTCCTGAATTGAAAAAAGTTTCCTCTTCATAAATTAACTCGTCTCCCAGATTTCTTGCGCTAAAAAATAAAAATATGATTCAGGTCGATGTCGTAACTCTTTTTCCTGAAATCGTGTATGGTGCTTTGGATGCCAGCATGATGAAACGAGCCCAAACGGCTGGTCATTTAAAATTACAACTACACCAACTGCGCCAATTTGCTATCGATAAACATGGCACAGTCGATGATAAACCTTATGGGGGTGGCGCTGGTATGGTGATGCGTTGCGAACCGATTTTTGATGCTGTGGAAACAATTCTGGGCAAAGCATTCTCCGAAGTGCCACGCATTTTATTATGTCCTCAAGGCAAACCTTTTGATCAAGCTAAGGCTTCCGAATTATCAAAGCTGCCTCGCTTCCTGCTAATCTGTGGTCATTACGAAGGAGTAGATGAGCGAGTTCGACAGCATCTTGCCACCGATGAAATTTCTTTAGGCGATTACGTGATTACTAACGGCGCTTTAGCTGCTGCAGTAGTCATTGATGCGGTGACACGCCTGATTCCTGGCGTCTTGGGCGACGAGCAATCAGCGAGTGAAGAATCCTATTCGCAAGCGCTTTTGGAATATCCGCATTATACCCGCCCTCCCAATTTTCGTGATCATCACGTTCCAGAAATTTTACTTTCCGGCCATCACGCAGCCATTGCACAATGGCGCGTAGAACAAGCTCGCTTAAGAACGCAGGCAAAACGTCCTGATTTACTATCTCAAAAGACATCGTCCAATTTTTAATTTATGGTTCCCTCTCAAACTGAGGCTTCTTTAGGAGTCATCCCTCGCTCGCGTTATCAACCTCAACTGGATGGTTTGCGAGCAGTCGCTGTCTTAGTGATCCTGTTAGATCACAATTACACTCCTGTGGCCGAGTTTTTGCATTTGGGTCTTTTAGGTGTCAGACTTTTTTTTGTGATGAGCGGTTATCTGATTACCCACACACTTTTAGGATTAAGAAAAAAAATAGAGGCTCGCTCTCTTCTATTAACAAGTGCCTTTACTGATTTTTATGCGCGTCGCTTTCTCCGTATTCTACCGGCTTATTATGTTGCGATCGCTTTGGGTGTGATTCTGGGTTTTCCTCAAGTGCAAGGGTCATTGATATGGCCATTAACTTTTTTGACCAATTTTTGGATTTCCCTACGTGGCGAATGGCCTCCAATGGTTTCACATTTTTGGTCCATTGCTGTGCAAGAACAATTTTACTTGTTATGGCCTTGTATCATTTTAATTGTTTCACGAACTTATTTGTGGGCAACTATGATTGGCTTTGTCTTAAGCGCTTTAATCTTCCGCGCGACTTGCATCACATGGGAAATTCCTTTAATTACGCGCTGGGTTTTACCCTTTGGCTGTCTCGATTCGCTGGTAATTGGCGCCATGATTAGCTACGCCAAACAAACTTGGCAACCAACCCGCTATCATTTCTGGATTAAATCTAAAGGAGCGGTTGCGGCAGCCATTCTTTGCATTGTAACCGCTCATTTTTTAAGAGGCGGCAATCCCGAAACTCCGCTCATTGCAATGAAAGAAACTTTAGAAGCCCTGGCCTTAGCCTGTTTTTTAGCTTATGCCGTCGACGGTTTTTCCGGATGGTTGGGCAAATGTTTAGCCAATCCTGTTTTGGTTTCTATGGGAAGAATGAGTTACGGCATTTATCTTTATCACGTTCTTATTTTAGCAGGTCTTAAACCTTTCTTAACTCCACTACTTTCAGCACTACCTAAATACGAATGGATACAAGCCGTGATTCTTTGTTTTGCCACTTGGAGTGTTGCTGCATTATCGTGGTATGGATTAGAAAATCCTATGAGCCAATTAAGAAAATATTTTATTACTACAACCGATAAAAATTCTAAAAAACTTTAACTCGATTTTTTTTCGGATTCCAATCGCTTGAGCTGTTCTGCCGCAAAATTGCGCCACACGCTCTGGGGGTAAGCAGCGGGAATGCTTTCATACGTTTGTTTAGCCTGTGCTTTCATTCCTTGCCTTTCATAAACCTGACCTACCGCCAGGCGCGCTTCCGCCGCCCGATACGATTGAGGAAATTGTTCAAATACCTTTTTGTATTGAGCCAACGCCAAGTCTAATTCTCCCTTTGCTTCATAAACGGCTCCCAACCCCATCAAGGCATTTGGCGCAAAATCGTGCTGAGGAAAAAGCTGCAAAAATTTTGTATAAGCATTGATTGCTTTATCCCATTTTTGATCGTAGTAAAATTTTCCACCCATAAAAAGCAACGCCTGAGCCGAAGCCGGTGTGCCCGGATATTGATCCACTACCTTTTGCAAATCTTCCGTAGTTTCTTGTACATCAAAAAATTGCTGTGCCTTGGTATTGAGCGACGCCTTAGTCACACGCGCATAAGTATAAAAAATAGCAGCAGCCAATCCGACAAAAATAAGTGCAATAATCCATAACTTATATTTTTCCCAGAAAAAACTTCCTTCCAGATCTTCCAAATGGACTGCAGCTTCTTTTTTAGGTGTCGAACTCATAAAGCAACGTTATGAATGGCAATTCTCCACGAGGCAAGTCTAATTCAGCAATCGATACCAATTATCGCGTTGATGCGGTTCGTAATCCATTTCGCTAATTAACCGTTTCATTTCATCTGCGTTTAAGCGAAATGTGGTGCCCGCACTCGAAACCACATTTTCTTCCATCATCACTGACCCAAAATCGTTGGCGCCAAATTGTAACGCAATTTGACCAATCTGCGGTCCTTGCGTGACCCAAGAGGATTGAACGTTATCAAAATTATCGAGGAAAATTCGGCTCAAAGCTTGCATGCGAAGATATTCGTGAGAACCCACAGGTTGCGCTTTCAATTTGGTATGATCCGGTTGAAAGGTCCAACAAATAAATGCTGTAAAACCACCCGTTTTATCTTGTTGATCTCGTAGCTTAGCCAAATGCTCCAAACGATCTTCAACCGTTTCCACATGACCGAACATCATAGTCGCACTGGAATTCAATCCTAACCCATGCGCAATATCCATCACGCGCAACCAATTCTCTGAATCACATTTTAATGGCGCAATACGTTGTCGCACACGATCCACCAAAATTTCGCCACCACCGCCCGGAATCGAACCCAAACCCGCTTCTTTGAACAAACGAATGACCTCTTCTAATGGCAACTGGAACACTTCGGCAAAATGATTAAATTCCGGCGGTGAAAAACCATGAATATTAATCGCAGGAAAATGTGTTTTAATATAACGCAATAAATCCAGATAATAATCCAAATTTAATTTGGGATGATGTCCGCCCTGCATCAAAATTTGTGTTCCCCCGATTTCAACTAGTTCCTGAATTTTTTCGCCGATTTGTTCCGGGCTTAACACATAATGGTCATCGTCTTTTTCCGTGCGATAAAAAGCGCAAAATTTACAGTAGACATTACAAACATTGGTATAATTAATATTGCGATCAATAATATAAGTCACAATGCGATCGCCGCGACCTTCATAAGCGTTTTCTTTTTTTTGACGTTTTCTTTCCGAGGCCAAAAAACCCAACTCCGGCAAAGACAAATCATAGAGCGATCGCGCTTCAGAAACAGTGATGCGATCGCCCGCTAGCACTTTATCTCGAATCTCGGTAATTGACGCAATCATAACCAATGCAAAGCCAAACGTTCTTTTATTAATCCTAACGATAATAGCTCTTCTTGAAATCGCAAAATTGCCTTTTTTTCAAGCACTCCCAACTCGTAAGAAATATTTTTCTTTAAATAAATTTCTTCCTCAATACTTGCCGTATATTTCTCGACCTGTTTGACTCCTTTTTCTTTTGTCTCTCTTAATCTTTCTGCCAACGCTTGTTTTTCTTGAAATTCAGAACGAATTGCCCAAACCGCAAACACAAAAGGAAGTTGACGTTTTTGATACCAAGCCTGCGCCAAATCCAAAACAGGCGTTTGCGGATAATTTTTGCGAAAATTTAAAGCTCGATCACCAATCATGAGTTGCGCTTCAAACTTTTCTTCCGGTTCGACCCATTGCGCCTTAAAATTCAAATCTTTTTCCAGTATAATTTTTGCCAGTGCTACAGAAGTTTTCGATTCAATATCCGTAGCGATACGAACTTTTTCATGCAAAGGATAAGTTAAAAAAACAGATTTCACCTCCCGCTCACTGCCAATGGCGCATCCTTCCACTATCTCATAATTGGGCCATTCCAACACTTCCAAAATTGGAACCAGAGCGGCATCCAACTCTCCCCTTCTCAAACACTCAGCCAGACGCGAAGGCACTTCATAAATCACCGCATCCAACCCTTCGGTTAAAGGTTTGGCATTTAAATAAGGGACGGATCCAACACGAGCTTTCACGCGGCAACAACTTCTTTGTTCGGTTCCCTTCCCACTAACCGATAAAAACTATCGCGTTGACGCGGCTCTCGACCCGTTTCTTGAATCAATTGCCTTAATTTACTTTCCGTCAATGCCTGGGGACTCGACGCACCAGCCATATGAAAAATTTTTTCTTCCATAATGGTTCCATGCAAATCATCAGCCCCATAACTTAATGCCACTTGCGCTAAAGAAACGCCAAACCCAATCCAATAAGCCGTGACATGCGGAATATTATCCAAATAAAGACGACACACCGCCAAATTTTTCAGATCTTCGTAACCTGAAGTTTTTTGCACATACGACAACTCATTATCCTCAGGTTGAAAAGGCAATGGAATAAATCCTGTAAACCCGCCCGTTTCATCTTGAAGTCGACGCAGTCGATGTAAATGATCAACACGCTGCTTTTTATTTTCCACATGACCATATAACATCGTACACGTACTGCGCCCCTCCATTTCATGCCAAATACGATGCACCTCCAACCATTCTTCAGCCGTCTCCTTCCCACGACAAATCTTATCACGAATCACAGGATCAAAAATTTCTGCTCCTCCGCCCGTTAACGAACCCAAACCATGCTCACGCAGAATTGCTAAAGTTTCGCGAATCGATTTTTTGGCTACCCGCTCCGCCAAATGACGAATCTCGATTGCTGTAAAGATTTTTAAATGCAACTCAAAAGAAACCGATTTTAAAGCACGCAACATTTCCAAATAATAATTCCAAGATAAAGTGGGATGCAGCCCACCCACAATATGCAATTCCGTCGCTCCTTCTTTTACAGCTTCTTCAGCCATCTTGACCATTTCATCAATGGCATATTCAAAAGCGCCTGGCTCACGCTTTTTCCGAGCAAAAGAGCAAAATTGACAACTCAAAATGCAAATATTGGAATAATTAATGTAACGATTTTTGAGATAAGTCGCAATATTGCCATTTTTTCTAACCCGCACTGCGTTCGCTAAAAAACCTAAAACTTGAAGATCATTGCAATCGTATAATTGCAACGCTTCTTCGGGATTTAAACGTTGTTGAGAAAAAATCTTCTCCGCCACTTTTTCCAAACCCGCCTGTCGAATCAACTTTTCCATAATTCAAAAATAACGCTCAACAATAAAACACAACCCACGAACGCGTTGACTTGAAAAAAAGCTAAATTAATTTTTTTCACATCGCCACTACGTGCCAAACTATGTTCAAACCATAAAGCCATACCGATCAAACTCCATCCTATCCAATATCTCCAACCCAAGTCAGAAAGCAAACCGAAACCCGCAAGAGTGGCCCAAGCTAACCCATGCAAAAATTGAGCCAATCGAAACGCAGCTAGATTACCATAACGCACGGGAAAAGAATAAAGTCCCGCCTTTTTATCAAAAACCGTGTCCTGGGTGGCATAAATCAAATCAAAGCCAAAAACCCACAACAAAACGGCCAAAGACAAAATCCAAGGCTGCCAAGTTAATAAAGAACCCGTCACACCTGCCCAAGCCCCCATCGGAGCAGTCGCAAGAGCTAAGCCTAAAAAAAAATGAGAAAAAGCCGTAAAACGTTTGGTTAACGAATAAAAAAAAATCAAAAAAACTGCCACAGGCGAAAGTAAAAGACATAATAAATTCAATCGCCAAGTTCCGAAAACAAAAATCAACAATGCGCTACAGACCAATACCCGCGCCCATCGTTTTGAAACCAAGCGATGTCTCCCTTCCGTGCGAGGATTCTGTTTATCCCACTCCCAATCTGCGCACCGATTAAAAGCCATCGCTGCTGTTCGAGCAGAAACCAAGCACACTAAAATCCAAATAATAACCGAAAATGCTGGCAATCCATTTGCTGCCACCAACATTGCCACCAAAGCAAAAGGCAAAGCAAAAACAGTGTGCGAAAAACGAACAAAGCTGAGGATGTTTTTTACTTTTTGAAGCACGACTCAATTTAAAGTAAGAAATTAAAAGTGAGAAGTGAGAAGTAGAAAGGATGAGGTTTGACTTCTTAATGCTTAATTCCTAATTCTTAATGCCTATTTTAATATGCGTTGGTCACAACTCCTTATTCCCACCTTGCGTGAAGCTCCGGCGGATGCCGAAATTGCAAGCCATCGTTTACTTTTGCGCGCAGGCTTAGCGCGAAAGTTAGCGGGTGGCATTTATACCTTTTTGCCATTAGGACTTCGCGTGTTAAGAAAAATTGAAACCATTACCCGCGAAGAAATGAATCGCGCTGGCGCTCAAGAATTGCTCATGCCGGCTTTGCAACCTGTAGAACTTTGGAAGCGTGGCCCACGCTATGTCGCGGCAAAACCGGTCATGTTTCGCGCACAAGGTTTCGAAGAAAAAAAAGAGGAGGAATCCGAATTGGTCTTGGGCCCAACTCATGAAGAAGTCATTACCGATCTCGTTGCCACCAACCTCAATTCTTACCGTCATTTGCCTAAAACGTTTTACCAAATCCAAACCAAGTTTCGTAATGAAATTCGTCCCCGCTTTGGTTTGATGCGCGCTAAAGAGTTCAGCATGAAAGATGCTTATAGTTTTGATGCCACGGACGAGGCGGCCACGGTTTCCTATCAAAAAATGTATCAAGCTTATGAACGAATTTTTGCCCGCATAGGGCTAAAAGCGATGGTGGTGGAAGCTGACACAGGCGTCATGGGAGGAAGTTTTTCGCACGAATTTTCCGTCCCTTGCTCTGTTGGCGAAAGTGAAATTGTTTTTACTGAAGACGCTTCCTATGCAGCGGCTATTGAAAAAGCAGTCAGCCTGGCCCACCCTCGCGATAATCCCACGCAATCTTTATCTCTCGAAAAATTCGCAACTCCCGATGTTGTAACGATTGAAGATTTAACTCAAAAACATGCCGTCGCAGCTCGTGATCAAATCAAAACTTTAGTTTATCTTTGTGATGAAAAATTAAATATTTTCTTAATTCGTGGTGATCATTCTTTGAATGAAGCCAAAGTTGGCGCACTTGGTTTCAATGAATACCGACCTGCGACCGCCCAAGAAATTCAACAAGCGCTAGGCGCTAATCCGGGAAGTTTAGGTGCAACGGGCAATATCAAAAAACAAATTCATCAAATTTTTGCTGATGAAACGCTTCAAAACCAAAAAGGCATGGTCACGGGCGCTAATGAAGATGGATTTCATCTCAAAAATGTCGACGTTGTTCGTGATATTTCTGTAGATCGTTTTTGCTCTCTAAGAACTGTCCTTGAAGGCGAAAAATCTTTGGAAGGAAAACCATTAGCTATTCAACGCGCTATTGAAGTCGGCCACGTTTTTAAACTCGGAACAAAATATAGCGAAGCGCTTGGCGCTAACTTTTTAGATGCTCAAGGAAAAAGTCAACTCATGGTCATGGGTTGCTACGGAATCGGTGTCACACGCTCTTTGCAGGCTGTGATTGAACAAAATCATGACGATAATGGCATCCTTTGGCCTACCGCTATCGCGCCTTTTCCCGTTGTTATTACGCTATTAGACCAAACCTTACTCGCTGATGCAGAAATTTTACAAAAAGAATTAAGCAATCACGGTATTGATTCCTTATTAGATGACCGAGATGAAAGACCTGGAATTAAATTTAAAGATGCCGATTTAGTCGGATTTCCCATTCGGATAACTGTTGGAGAAAAATCCAAAAAAGCAGGCGGTGTCGAAATGAAACTGCGCCACCAAAAAGAAAGCAAAATTCTTTCTCTAACCGAAACTGTTGCTTGGGCTGCTGATTATTTAAAAGAAAAATAAACTGGCAATTTCAATAAGATAAAATAAATTGGATGATATGAGATCGCTTTATCTCATCATTGCCCTCTTTTCTTTATCGGCCAGTCTTCACGCCGATTTATTGCAGAATCTTTATGATCCCAATCGTCAAATTGATCGCAATAAAACAAGCACTTTAGCGCAACGCGCGTTTCATGCGAAAAATTTTTCCTTCAATCATTCTGCTTTATTTTTCAATAAATCCCTATCCTTCGATCAATCGGCTAAGACCGAACGTTTTACTTGGAGTAAAACACCCTATTTTGCTAATAAAAAATTTGAAAAAACTTTACCCTCTTCTCTCTGGGCTGAGCGTCCTAATACTATGAAACTTTCCACTTTTGCCTGGCAAGACAAGACATTTTCTTCCGGAGAGCCTTATGAAACCCAATCAGCCAATGCTTTTTCCTTCAAAGAAGCTCCGGGATTTTCAGGAAAATATCCTGTGAATGATTATCGAGGTAATTTACCAGTAAACGTTTCTCGCTCTCTTCAAATAAAAAAAGAAAAAGCATTAACGATCGAAGAAATCAAAGAAATTCTTAACAAAAACAAATAAGCTAACCGCTTTTCATCACCCAATTGGTGCTTGCCACAAAATCGGAATAATTGGCTAACACAGCTTCCATTTGATAAGTGCCTGCTTGCGGTTTTTCTTTCCATCGACTTAGTGGCACATCGACCCAAAAAACAAGCCGTTCTCCAGGCATGACCATAGAAGTGCCAATAGCTTGGATAAAACGTTTTCCAGTAGACCATCGATACACTTCTTTCCCCTTCTTTTCGCGAAATACAACTTCAACACGCTGAGCATCTGGAAAAGAAAGTGTTTTGGGACGCTTGGCTTGGCTTATCACGACAATACCGGCTTTGATCGTAGGCAAAGATTGATCATTTTCTAAAATGACTGGCGAAGGCTCAATAATGGCGCTGACTTGAAAATCCTCTCGACGAATTTCATTAACCCGACGGACCCGTTCCGGATCACCAGCAAAAATATCAAACCGTTTACCCGGTACATAAGGCTGTAATCGATTACTATCCTTACTAGGATTTGCATCAAAAGCTGACAAACCTATCCACAAAACCAAACCACTTAATCCTCCAAACTTGCGCATCATTTAAAAATCTTATGAGAAAGATTTTTTTTTGCATTACTTTTCCAAAAAATCTTATACTTTTTTCGTATGATGAAATATTTCACTTTTTTCGCTATTTTATTTTTACCTTTTACTATACTCCAAGCTGGAGGCGGAAAACCCAAAATCGCACTGCGCATCCATCTACAAAGTGAAGGCGCCTTACCGAGTGATAAAATTGTGAATGTTGTATTGGAAAAACCTCCAAAAACTATTGCTATTGTTCCTATTCCAGAACTTTCCGAGTTAAACCTTATCGATGCTCAACCTTACTCAGATCTTCCCAACTCTGCTTTATTAACTTTTAATGTTCATGGAACACGCGTACTCAACGTTACCACCACCGCAAATCGCGGAAAACATTTAGTCGTTTTCATAAACGGTCGGGTCGTTTATGCGCCTATTATCGATACGACCCTTCCTAATGGTAAACTTTTAATTCCCAATAATGTTACTGAAGAAGAATTGATCGAACTACAAAAATGGGCAAAACGAAATAAAAAGAAAAAGATTTAACTCAATTCCCCATTTAAACTAATCGTCCGCTTGCCTCCTAAATAAGGAATCAAAATTTCCGGTAAAACGATCGTCCCATTTTTCTGTTGATAAACTTCCAATAGAGCGACAACCAAACGCGCCAAAGCAGTTCCAGAACCGTTAAGCGTATGACAAAAACGATTTTTACCTATACTATCTTTAAAACGAAGTGCCATACGACGAGCTTGAAAATCTTCAAAGTTGCTACAGGAAGAAACTTCTAAATATCGATTTTCGCCAGGCGCCCAAACCTCAATATCGTAACATTTCGCTGCTCCAAAACCCATATCGCCCGCACACAATAAAAGTGTGCGATAAGGCAACCCCAATAACTCCAAAACCCGTTCCGCATTCTCTCGCAACTTCTCCAATTCTTCATAAGAATTTTCAGGTTTAACGATTTTGACCAATTCCACCTTATCGAATTGGTGCATTCGAATCAGGCCTCTTGTTTCGCGACCTGAACTTCCGGCCTCTTTACGAAAACAAGGTGTATAAGCTGCGTAATAAATCGGCAAGTCTGCGTCTTTTAACAATTCGTCTCGATGCAAATTCGTTACGGGCACTTCCGCTGTCGGCGCCAAAAAAAGATCCTCACCCGATTGACCCGTGCCATACATATCCTCCTCAAATTTTGGCAACTGCCCTGTCCCAATCATACTCTTGCGATGAATCAAAAATGGTGGAGAAACTTCTTGATAGCGATGCTCTGAAGTGTGCAAATCCAATAAAAATTGAATAAGCGCTCTTTCTAATTTTGCGCCCGCCTTGCGATACACCACAAAACCACTCCCGGAAATTTTACTACCCGCCTCAAAATCCAAAATCCCCAGCTTTTCTCCTAATTCGACGTGTGTTTTAAAATTTGAAATTTGAGATTTTACCTCTACCACTTTTGAGTCACCCCACTCTTTTACGACAACGTTTTGTTCTGCACTTGAACCCTCTGGCACTGAATCGTGAGGAATATTGGGAATAAAAAGCGCTTTTTGATAAGCGTCAATTTCTAGTTCTCGACTCTCATTTTCAATAGCATCAATCGAATCTGCAATCGCTTTTGATTCCGAAAACAGCTCATCCGCATTTTCACCGCGCGACTTGCGATTACCAATTTCTTTGGCCAATTTATTTTTCTGAGCCTTTAGTGTTTCCACCCTTCCTAAGGCTTCGCGCCACTTCGCATCCACCCCCAACCACTCTTCAATGAAAGACAAATAAGAAGCGTTTCGACGAGCTAAAGCCTGTTTCACTTCATTCCCCTGCTCACGAACTTTTTTGATATCTAACATAACAATCTTAACCTCTCCTTATTAAAGAAAATTTACTAAGATATGAAGAGTTTAATCCTGTCTTGGCAAGTCGAAAGCTTACTCTAATATGAGGGAAAATATGAATTCAACAATCGAAGCTATCAGCAGCACCGCTTTCAAACCATTTGGAGAACTCATTACCACCCCTCTAACAGGCGGTTATTCCACGAACGACGGAACGGCCATTCGCTTTGATGAAGTCGCCAAATTAGATTTAACCGATTATCAAGGTTCGCCGCTTCTTAGCATTTTTCGTGTTATGCCCATTTCCTTCCCTTTCACCATTCGCAAATTAGAGCGTCA
The DNA here is from genome assembly GCA_019694135.1 of Verrucomicrobiia bacterium. Lineage (NCBI taxonomy): Bacteria > Pseudomonadati > Verrucomicrobiota > Verrucomicrobiia > Verrucomicrobiia bacterium. The sequence goes on from JAIBCM010000001.1 coordinate 33,324, forward strand.
TCCTCATTCCAGTCAGGCTTTTATTCCATTAATCAGTCACCCCTTTTTATCGATTGTTGCTCCCCCAAGCGATCAGATCGATCCCGCCAAAATTAAAATATTCTACGTGCCTTCGGGTCAAGGCGTCAATTACGCGCGAGGCACTTGGCATCATCAGGTCATCGCTTTAGAAAAAGAAACATCATTTCTTGTAGTGGGTCGCAAAGGCCAAGATAAAAATTGCGATGAAATCGAATTGCAACAAACCATTCTTTTAAAAGAAGGCCCTGTAGCTCAGATGGATAGAGCAGAGGTTTCCTAAACCTTTGGTCGGCCGTTCGACTCGGCCCAGGGCCATTAACGTTTATCCAAAACTAAAACTGTTAACAAAAGAGGCAGATAAAAAATCGATGCCAAAAATAGATATTTAGCTTCTTGTCGTGCGCGACGTTTCATAAAACAAATCGCTAAAATTAGAAAAGCCAAATCAAAAATCAGCGCAAAAAGCGCATAAATCCCACCCGCCATGTTCAACACAACCGGCATTAAACTGATAGGAATTAGGGCTAACGTATAACCTAAAATTTGACGCGCGGTATGATTTCCGTCTTGATCCAAAACGGGTAACATTTGAAATTCCGCTGCAGCATAATCGTCGCGATACATCCAAGCAATCGCCAAAAAATGCGGAATTTGCCAGAAAAAAATAATTGCAAAAAGCGCAACTGCTTCGATAGAAATCTCATTTCTCACTGCAGCCCAACCGATGACAGGTGGCAAAGCGCCAGGAATCGCACCGACTAACGTATTTAAAAGTGTTTTTCGTTTAAGCGGAGTATAGACAAACAAATAAATCGCCCAAGTTAATCCCGCTAACAAACTCGCCAAAGCATTCACCCATCCTGCTAAATAAACTATGCCCACTAAACTTATTAATAAACCAACAATACAAGCTTCTTGAACTGATAAACGTCCAGCGGGTAAAGGCCGATCTTGTGTGCGACGCATCCGCTTATCCCATTCTCGCTCTAAAACCTGATTCAAAGCTGCCGCACCACCTGCTACCAAAGCCGTGCCCACTATCGCATGGAAAAACAAAAAGCTATCAAAAGTAAAAGCGCTAGCTAAATAAAAACCAACGCCTGTGGTAATTAAAACCAACAAAGTTAACCTAACTTTGAAAAGTTCTGCATAATCTGCAAGGCGTACGGAAAAAGGAAGAGATTGTTTCACTGAAGTTACTGCGCCCGATTTCATACTATACTGCTCGCTAACTCGATTGGAACTGAGTTTTCAACTTGAATTCGCGCAAGAACTCGCGCTCTCCATAATAAAGCTAAAAGTAAACTACCCGTAACAAAAATCAAACTTCCTACAATCACATGTCCAGTCGCCACGTCAGCCGCCTTATTACTCCAAATGGTCCATGCGCCCAAAGCAATTTGCAAAATCACCAAGCACAACCACAACGTTGCCCATTTTCTTAAAAAATTTCTTTCTCGAAATAGTGATATCCAACAGCTTATCACTCCCAGAAAAATAAGCCCTGCAATGCCTCGGTGACCTAATTGCAAGTGAATTTGAAAGCGATCTGTCGGTTGCAACCCTTGAATTTGCAATCTTCTTTCATTAATCTGATTCAATCGAGCCTCATCTAAATTGGGAATAACCTGACCATAAGCCAAAGGAAAATCCGTAATGGCAAGATCAGCATGCTCATGACGCATAATAGCTCCCAAAATCAGTTGCAAAAAAATGAGTCCTAATGTAATCGCAGTTAAAGTAAAAGTGGATTTTGCAATGGGCTTTTCTAAAGAAAAATCCAACCACGTTCGCGAAAAAAAGAGTGGCAATAAACTCATTAAAACTAAAAAACTCTGCGCCAAACAAGCGTGAAAAATTCCAATTTCATCCTTCATCCAAACCACGCGCAATCCCCCTAAAACGCCTTGCAAAACAACAAGTAACACTGCCAACCAAGCTAATTTTTTTATCCAAGACCGTTTTTCTTTAATCGTAATGAAAATAGCTAAAAAAATTGTTAAAAAACCTACCCCCGAAGCAATCAATCGATGCGAGTGTTCCATCAAAATCCCGCCCACCATTTTAGACCAGGGAAAGAAAAACATGTTATAACCATAAGTCGTTGGCCAATCTGGCACTGACATACCAACATTATGGCTCGTCACCAAACCACCTGCTCCGATCAAAATAAGAGTCGCAAAAGCCACGAAACAACTCGCCCAAAACAAACTGGCTCGATATTGTGGAATAGTCATGAGTTATTGTCCAAATTCTTTAACTCTTAGATTAATACGAAACCCTTACCGGGTCAATGAACAGAATAAACAATTGCGATGCGCAACAATTTTATTTTTGATTTAAAATTTAAATCATTGAGTCACTGCAGTTTTTTCTTTAAGCCACGCTTCAAAATCCTCGGCTTTATCTATCACGAGAAGCCCTTTCATGTTATAATGGCCTTGGCCACAAAGCTGCGCGCAAACAATTTCAAATTCTCCCACTCGTGTTGGAGTAAACCATACTGGGACACTCGTTCCAGGAATCGCATCCTGAGATATTCGCATATTAGGCAAATCGTAATTATGAATCACATCTTTTGAGCTGATATAAACAATGGCCGGCTTATCCAATGGCAAATGCATTTCATTATAATTCACAATATCATCCTTCGCGGCCGGATCGTTATCATAATCCAATCCTAACGGGTTCGCTGCCGTAACCAGATCCGGGTCACCTTTACCAAATTGATTATCCGGCCCGGGATAATGAAAATTCCAACCGAACTGTTGTCCAATCGCTCGCACCTGCACTGCATCTCGAGTGCTAGGAAATTTTTTCGCTTGCTTAGCCCATAACGGAAACGCAAAACCAAACAATAAAACCGCCTCGGTAATCACCACTCCTACTTCTAAATGAGTGGCCAGTCGCGTTTTTACCCCATGATAATTCGCTTGAGGATTACGCTTCTTACGAAATCGAATCACAGTGCAAATAAAAAAAGCAGTCCAACCAATAAACAACAGCAACATGAACCAATGAACAAACTCCAAAAGATTATCAATTTGCGCCCCGTGTTCCGACGCATTTTCCGATATTCCTAACAAATGATTAAGCATGGCTCATCTCCTTTTGTTCCAACCCTGTTGCCTGGATTTTTGCTTTTTTAGCTCGGTAAGCCAGACATCCAATAAAACCAACCACGCTTAACAAAACCATCCCCACCACACCCAACAAAAAAAGAATCGCATTTCCTATGGCAATAGAAACAATCGAATTAGGTGCACTAAAACAAGCCGTACAACCATAGCTCATGTCTAGGGAAGAAAAAAATAATCCTATGCCACTCCCATAAACTAATCTTTGATACATTTTCCTCTTTTTCATGATTTTAAACGTCGCATTTTTACACAAAAAACAATTCCATAAATCAACAAAAGCAAACCCAACACACTACCAACAATCGCTGCAATTAAGTACGCTTTTTCTTCACCTTGATTTTGATAAATATAATAACACGCCCCTGCTAATCCCCACAATAAAGCGAGAGACAAAGCAATAAAAACCAAATGAAACCAACGCAGCGACATAAATTCAATTTCTGATAGGATCTAAAAACGCAAAAATGCTTAAAAAAACTAAAACCAGGAAAAAAAACAGAGCCGAAATCATTAAACGATAAATTGTCGTCTTTTCCGAAGAAAGATGCATGAAAAAAGCCGCCACTAAAGACGCTTTCAACGTTGCAATGACTAAGGCCAACGTAATGTTACCCGCCGTTCCCAAGTGAATGTAGGAAACCACCACCGTTATTACGGTTAAAACCAACAAAGCTGCAAAAATACCAACATAAAACTTTAAATGATTTTTAATCGCTACCGCATCGTCGCCTGCCATATTTTTCTCCTAATATCACTCCTACAATAAATAAAGAACGGGAAACAAAAAAATCCACACTAAATCTACAAAATGCCAAAATAAACCTACCACTTCTACTCGATTTGTAAAATGCTCAGGATCGGCATGATAAAGCTTGCGGCCAGGAATCCAAAAATAAGCCATGACTACCATTCCCCCAATCACATGCAATGCATGCAATGCAGTTAACGTAAAATAAATCGCAAAATAAGAACTGTAACGCGGCACAAACGGTCCCCAGCGATAAATATCGTCTTGTTGAAAAACAACTGCCTCACCGTGTTCCGTTTTCTTGCCCGTTATCGTTTGCAAAACTGAAACAATTTGTACCATCGGCTCACTGCTATGAATCGAATCCGGAATAAACTTCATCGTTTCCTCATCCATCTCTTCGATGTGACCCGTTACCTCATACTGTCCCTCAATAATAGAAGGTTTGATCTGGCCACCTGCAGCTTCCACCTCGGCACGGTAACGATTTGCTACCGCCTCATTTTTAAAAATCAACCCGTAATGATGAAACTTCTCATAATACTCATAAGATTTTATGCCCAAGAAAATAAATCCGCATAAAATCGTAATCCCTAAAAACCATTCAAACTTATGCAAATTACGCATCTTCAAAGATGCCCAGGCAAAAACCATCGTCACACTAGAAGTAATTAAAACAAAAGTATTAAACAAACCAATCGGAATATTCAAAACTCCATGCGGCCAATGCCACGAACCCAAACGCAAAAAAATGTAAGCCGAAAAAAGACCGCCAAACAACATCACTTCAGAAGCTAAGAAAAGCCAAATCCCAACCTTAGCATTCCACAAACCCGTATCAGGTCTAGCTTTTACCGTATAAGGAATTTCCATAAAATTTATAAATTTTTATTGTACTCTTTCACCGGCTCATTTTGAGGCGAGAAATCCTTTGCTTCTCCCGGCACACTGTATTCATAAGGTCCCCGATAAACCACTGGTTCCGTAGCAAAATTGCCATGAGGCGGAGGCGTAGGAGTTTGCCATTCCAAAGTAGTTGCCTCCCAAGGATTGTCTGAGGCTTTTTTACCGGTTCGGAAACTAATAAAAAAATTAATAATAAACGGAATCTGTGCTAGCCCCATAATCCAGGCCGAAACCGACATAAACTCATTCCAATGCAATAGCGGCTTGGAAAGTTCATAAGCTGCACCGCCATCATACCACCGCCGATGCATCCCCGCCATGCCCTGCAAAAACATGGGGAAGAAAATTCCATTCATACAAACTAAAGTAATCCAAAAATGCACCTTACCCCAAAATTCATTCATAAACCTACCTGTAATTTTAGGATACCAATGATAAACCCCAGCAAACAAACCAAAGACAACTCCCGGCGCCACAACATAATGAAAATGCCCAATCACATAATAACTGTCATGCAAATAAGATCCCAAGGCACTAAAAGCCAAAGGAATTCCTGTCAATCCCCCTATCCCAAACATCGGTAAAAAGCCCAAAGCAAAAAGCATGGGCGTATTAAATCGAATAGAACCGCCCCATAACGAAATTAACAAACAGCTTAAAATAACCACTGAAGGAACAGAAATAATCACCGTAGTCGTCTGAAAAAAAGCACTCACTTTAGTGCCCATCCCCGTCATATACATATGATGCGCCCACACAATGAATGACAAAAACCCAATCGCAACTACAGAAAAAACTAAAGAAGGATAACCCCAAATCGGTTTACGCGCGTTTGTGGCAAGAATTTCACAAACCATTCCCAAAGCCGGCAAAAGAATCACATAAACCTCAGGATGTCCTAAAAACCAAAAAAGATGCTGCCATAGCAAGGGACTTCCTCCACCACTTAAAGCGCTAAAATGTTGACCATTCACCACTAAACCCGAAGGCAGAAAAAAACTTGTTCCCGCCACACGATCCATCAACTGCATCACTCCAGCAGCTTCCAACGGAGGGAAAGCCAATAACAATAAAAAGGCTGTCACCAACTGCGCCCAAACAAAAAAAGGCATTCGCATCCAACTCATGCCTTTAGCGCGTAACTGAATAATCGTTGCAATAAAATTAACCGATCCCAACAACGAAGACGTAATCAAAAGCACCATGCCCAACAACCACATTGTTTGACCATTCCAAAATGGATGATAAGCCGTGTCAGCAATACTAGCTAAAGGAGAATAAGAAGTCCAACCCGACTTAGCTGCTCCTCCCGGCACAAAAAAACTTATCAACATGACAAGACCACCCCACAAAAAAGAGTGATAACTAGCCATGTTAATTCGCGGGAAAGCCATATCTGGTGCACCAACCTGCAACGGCACCACATAGTTACCAAACGCGGCAAAACCTAATGGCACGACACCCAAAAAAACCATAATTGTTCCATGCATCGCACCGAAAGAATTGTAAAGGTCTGGCGACATTACCCCATCCGGCATAAGTAATGCCGCATTTTTTTTACCCAACAAAAGCCACATCCAATCCCCAAACCAAGGAAGCGGTTTACCGGGGTAAGCCAACTGCCACCGCATCAACATCATTAAGACAAAACCAAATAGTAAAAACAGCAAAGCCGTTATTCCATATTGCACCCCGATTATTTTATGATCGGTCGAAAAAACATACTTTCGTAAAAAACTTAATTCTTCGTGATGATGATCTACAACCGCATGAGAATGTTCACTTTCACTTAACGCCACACTTGCCATCGAATTGCTCCAACTATTACTTTTTCTAAAACTGTCATTTACCAAACCTAATAAAAACTACTAGCAAATTAATTATGCCCTTTCGTTGACTCCAATACAAACTCAAAATTTATTTCCTCCGTTTTATTCGCCAATTTTATTTTCTGCGATAACGGTTTTAAAAAACGCTCATGCCACGCCTTCACCTCATAATCGCCCGCGGGCAATCCCTTGGGCAACTGATAAAACCCATCCTGATCCGTTACCGCATAAAAAGGTGAATCCATCGCCCAAACCCACGACTGCATCCACGGGTGCACATCACACTCTAAAGAATACAAGCCCGGCTCCGAAAAACTCACTTCACTTTTCATCCCTTTAACGGGTTGGGCCAAATTAAAAACGACCTTCTTCTTCCCTTTCAACATCTGATTCGCCCTAACATTATGCAGCGTGGGATCACTGTTCTGAATCACAAACTTCTCCTTCGCCTGAACCGCAGTAATATGCGGAACATAATGACACCCTTGCTGATCAATCACCACTTTCGCCAACAGCTCGCTCGGTTTCGTCTCTCTTGACACACCCTCAACCCAAACCACAACATTTGCCAATCCGCCATTTGTTCCCACCTTCCAAAACTCCGTTTTAATTTCATTACTATGGCAATCCTTTACAGACTGTGCCCCCGGAATCACCCGATCAGGTGGAGGTGTTCCCTTCAAAGTGACTTTCCCCTGAATCATCTGAGCCTGAGAAAAAATCACCCCTACTAAAAACAAAACAAAAAATTGGCCCAACTTAATTAAGTAATTTTCATTCATACTTAAAATTGATGAAGCTCAAGGAATTTTCAACAACTCATCCGCACTCCACACCTTATTACGACTGCCAAACTCTGCACGATAAGCCGCCATCTCCTCCTCCGTAATCGGCGAAGCCTGATTACCCCATTCCTGACGAACATAAGATAAAATCGCAGATAACTTTTTATCATTAAAAGTATTTTTCCAAGATGCCATGGCGCCGTTATACGTTGCACCTTTCACCGTCACCGGCCCCTCTAATCCATCCAAAACAATTGCTGCCAAACGCTTGGGCGAACCCAATACCCATTCCGATCCAGCCAACGGCGGATATTGCCCCGCTACTCCTTGGCCTGACGCTTGATGGCAAGATGCACAGTTCAAACTAAACATTTTTTTACCGTAAGCAATGGGATCAAACACTTCCGGTTGTCCTCCCTCAGCCTTAGCTGAACCACTCTCCGCTCCAACTTGCAATTCAAAAACATCATTGCGAAATCCCGTATAAAAACGGCCAAAATAACTTCCCCCCACAAACGCTGCAAATAACACAATCCCAGCTGCCGCTAAAATCGATCGACCTAAACCTATCGAAACAGAAAAAGAACAATCCTCCGTATCGTGCAATTCCGACACATCCACCACACTCTTCTTTTCAGTCAACTTTTCCTGATCCATAATCAAAAACTTTCCACGCTTTCTAAGGTTTGCCAGCTGCCGCTTGGTCTTCCTGCTTCCCCTCTTTCACGGGCGCCTCTGGTAACGCATAACTCTGATTTCGCGACAACAAATAAGCAACCAAAGCCTTCGCATCCATCGTCGGCACCACTTCATAACCGGGCTTCGGCGCATCCTGTCCAAACAAAGCAACCGCATCTTCAGAAATCTGGCCCACAATTTTCCGCTCCTCGAACAAATAACGAAAAGGAGGCATAATGGAATCCGGATTCAAAGAACGAGGATTATAAAGATGCTGATAATGCCACATCGCACTTGGCTGACGCATGCCCACATTGGATAAATCAGGTCCGACTCGACTGCTTCCCCAAAATACCGGACCCGATTCCCAATAATCACGAGGCACGCTCTGCCGCACACCCCATCCCCTATCAATATCCGCTCCACCACCACGAATCCGTTGCGAATGACAGCCTGCACACCCCTGAGCCGCATAAACCGTTGCCCCGCGTTGAACTAATCCTGACTCAACCGGCGGTGTTCTATCACCCGTTTCTTCATCCACCACAGGTTGCAACTGAGCAAACTTTGTATAGGGTATAGCCACAGTCACTAACCAAGCAATACCAAATACAACAGCAACTCCCAAAAAAATTTCACTAAACCGCTTCACCTTGCGCCTCCATTACAACCTGCTTTTCATCTTCACCTTTCTTACTGCATATTCGAAATCCATTCATACCCAACCATTTCATTACATTAAGAAACACCACTCCCCAAGCTATCAACAAAAAAAGCGTAGCAATCACTCGCCCTCTGGCATAAGGAAGTCCACTTTCAATCACCTGATTAAACGTCAACTCATGATTCGCGATCGTTTTACCCTGAACAATTCCCGCAACCAACAATAACACAACCCAAGTTGCTGTTCCATAAACGATTGACCAAAAATGCACTCGCACCCCTTTTTCTTCAAAGGGCTTTCTTCGCAATAAATAAGGCAACCCATAATAAAAAGCACCTAAACTCACTAAAGTCACAAATCCCATCACCCACACTGTCATCTCGCCCAAAGAAAAATAAGTCAAACTCAATACCCCACTCCAATTTGAAATTCCCTCAACCATATGAGCCAAACCGCCAAAAAATAAAAAAGCCAACCCCATCGCAACAAAACGCAATACCCAACTTTCTATCATCGCCTCAGGATCATTTTGCAAACTTCCCAACAAATTCAATGCCACCACCACAATCGGCACTAACAACAAAACACTCGAAGTCATTCCCAATGTGGAAAGCCACAAAGGTAAAGGCGCTCCGGTTAACCCATGCGCTCCACTCCAACTAGCAAAAAAGAACCAACTCCAAAAACCCACAGCAGCCAACGAATAAAGCGGTAGCCGTTTTTTCACAATTACTGGCACCAAATAATAAGCCATTGCAATAGCCATCGGCACCAAAAACAAATTTACCAAACTTTGCTTTGCCCAATGAATCAACAATCCCTCTACTACCCCAGAAACCGGTCGACCCATAAAAAACAACACCGTTGTTAAAATCCAAACCAAACACAATGCCGCTCCCAACCCATACCATTGCGCAATAAACTCCTTCTTACCCTGTCGCAACAATTTCAACACACTCCAACTCCACAACACTGCTGCTATCCATACCATCGCCAAACCTTGACGCGGTAAACCCAACAAACTCAAATCTCGCACCCCACCCACCAAAACTAACCACACTCCAACTCCCAAACCCAAATGCCACAACCACGCCGAAGCTCCTACTGTCAAACGATTCGATAAAGCTTTACCAGCCATTCTTCCCATCATCCAAATGCCTCCACCCAACACCATCGATCCCGCCCATCCATAAACCGTCACCGCTTGCCACACCTCAAACAGTCGACCATAAGACAACCAACCCACTGGATAGCCAAAAAAAGTGGTAAGAAAATCCGGCTTATATAATTTCACTGACAAAACAAAACCCAAAACTGCGCTCACCAAAAGCCAGAAAAAGGCCGGCGCCCAAAATCCTACTACCACACGACGAAAAGAAGCATCTACCTCTTCCGCTCCTAACCAGTCTGTCTTATTATTCGCATCCATAAAATTTATTAAAAACAAACTTCTTTCGCTTCCTCCATTACGTTAAGGTTTATTCACCTCTTCGCTCATAGAATTGGTTCCCGATCCGTTTGTATCCATCCCATTCGTGCTCGGCATATTCGTCATCATCATCGTTCCTGCATTCGTTCCCATGTTATCAGGAGTAACGCTATTCGTGCCAACAACATTTGTTGCACCACCTGAAACTGCCGCTGCAATCACGCTACCTGAGCGAATAGACTTTTTCTGCAATCGTTCCAATGCCAAATTCATCGCCTCTTTAATCGGAATACTTGCCACCCCCGCTTCTTTATCTACCCAAGCATAACTCGTTAATTTTTTAGCATCCTCTTCCTTCAAAACCTTTAACTTCTCAGCGCGCTGAGCCGCTCGCTTGACATCATAATTTTCCTCTTCACGCCAACTGCCTCGCCAAAGTATCCATGACAAAATACCAAACACCAACAATCCTAACAATAAAAACAGGCTTTGCTTTCCACTAGTACGATTCGAATCATCACTTCCCATATCAATTCTGTGCTCCTATGGATTCCGTTAAACGGGGATCGCGCCAAGGATAAAGCATTCCTCGCGACGTGGCTCGCAAAAATAAATAACCCAAAATTCCCAAAAATCCTAAGGGAATTAAAAAGTCCAACACATGAATCGCAATATGAGGTGACGCCGTTATCTCGTTGCCCGCCTCATTCAACTGCTGCTGCGGAGCAATAATCCAAAACACATCCACAAAATGCATCACCAAAATCAACCCTGCTGAAAAACACAACCGTTTCGGATTAGTCTTAGCCGGCTGCGTTAACAATAATAAAAAAGGCACAATAAATCGAAATACCGCTAATCCTACACTTACCCAAAACCACCCTCCCGTATTGCGATACACATAAAAAAGTGTCTCCTCAGGAATATTAGCATAATAAATCAAAAAATACTGACTGAACGAGATATAAGCCCAAAACACCGTAAAAGCGAAAAGCAACTTGCCCATCAAATGATTATGCTCCTTCGTAAAAACATCCTTCAAATAACCCGCTCTTACAAAAGCGTTGCTGACCAAAATAAGCAATGCCATCGCCGCCCCTCCCGCTCCCGCAAAAATATAAACTCCCCACATCGTCGAATACCAATGATAATCTAGCGCCATCAAATGATCGAACGCAAAAAAAGTAAGCGTTAACGCAAAAAGCAACATACCAATATAAGACATGTGCCTCATGCGAACCGATAAATACGGAGCACCTTCTCGATCCTGCTTTTTAGAAAAATATTTAAACAACCAAGCCACTACACAAAAAAAGAAAAAATAAAAAACTACTCTACCATAATAAAAAGGTTGATTTAAAAAAGCCGCTTTATTGGCCAATACTAAACTATCCTTAGGATCAACGCGCATCCACTCATAAATCAATTTCCCATAAAATAAAATCGGAATAAATAAAATCATTAAGAAAGGGAAAAGCCCCGCCACATTTTCCAAAAATCGCCTCACCACCACCGACCAACCCGAATTCGTCGCATGATGCAACAAAATCCAAAACAGCGAACCAGCACATAACGAAAAGAAATAAATAAAACCAATCAACCACGAAAAAGCCAACTGCGTCGGATTCTTCCAACAACCCCAAGCAAAACTAACTCCCAAACATAACAAGCCAAAAATCAAAGCTAACTCGGCCTTACCACCCAACCGTTTTAACTCAAACCTTTCCTCTTTTCTCGACTGATCGTTTTCGTGATTCATAGCAATCTATTTGATCTGACTTCTCATCTTCTTCGACAACTCTTTTTGCGAAATATTCTGGCTCAACTGCAACGCGCGCAAATAAGCAATAATCGCCCAACGATCCTCAACCTTAATTTGAGGGTAACCATTCATCAATCCCTTCCCATGCGTGATCGTATTAAAAATCTGTCCATCCTCCATTGTGCGCAACCGATCCGTATGAAAATTAGCCACACCCGCCAACCCATACCCCGTAACAATCCCATTGCCGTAGCCTGTCGCACCATGGCAAATCGCGCAACTGATCTGAAACCTTTCTTGACCTCGCTCTAAAACTTTTTCCGTAATCGCAATCGGAAATCCGTCTCCCCATCGATCTCCCATCTTACCCGTAACAAGATAACTATCGTCAACGGGTTGCTCCATCGATACCGTTCCCTCCACTGGCATACGATCCGCACGACCATCTGCAAAAAATTGACTCTCAGCCTGAGTCTTAAATTTAGGTTGATGATCCATATCCGAAAAAATCTCAATCGGCGTTCGCGTCGTCTTATCGCCTCGACGTCCCGCCACCACAAACACGGCCACCACCGCCACAAAAAAAATGGTGAAAAAATATCGCAATACCGGTTTATTCATCCTGAATCAAAGCCACGCACTGAGCGCCTAGCCCCTCCAAAAATTGTTTCGTTTCTGCCTCGTCAAACTTGGGATCGCGACTCTCGATCACAATAAAAAACCTATCATCCGTTACCTTCGCAAAACGATCCCAGTTGAACACAGGATGATGCCATCGTGGCAACCAATTCATCACCAACAACGCCGCTATCGTTCCAAATGCAGTAATCAAAATCGTTAATTCAAAAAATATCGGCACCGAAGGCTCCACCGCAAAATACGGTTTTCCCTGCACAACCAAAGGATAATTTTGATTGGTAAACTTACCAATCCACGTTGCGATAGCGCCCTCATCACTAATCAAAAAAATCATCAAAAAAGCAACCGTTAACCCCACAGCGCCCCCCAACAACGACCAAAATGACAACCGCGACCGCCCCAAGCCCATTGCTTGATCCATTCCATGAATCGGAAAAGGAGAATGCGCATCCCAACGAATAAACCCTTTATCACGCACCTTCTCCGCCGCGTGATAAAGCTCACTCGCACTCTTGAATTCCGCTCCTAAACCGTAAATCTTATCCATCGCTATCCTTTCTTTTCCCCGTGATAATGCGGATCCGCTTCCGGTAAAATCGATTTCACCTCAAACACCGCAATCATAGGCAATACGCGAATAAATAATAAAAATAAAAATACAAACAAACCAATCGTCCCGATAAACGTTAAAATATCCACATGCGTCGGCTTAAAATATCCCCATGAAGACGGCAAGAAATCCCGATGCAACGAAGTCACAATAATCACAAACCGCTCAAACCACATTCCCGCATTCACACAATTAATCACAAAAAAGATCACAAACGGATTCGTTCGACAAAACTTAAACCAAAACAACTGTGGCGATAACACGTTACATGAAATCATCGTCCAATACGCCCACCAATAAGGCCCCAAAGCACGATTCATAAACGTAAATTTTTCAAACTCATTACCGCTATACCACGCAATAAAAAACTCCATCGAATAAGCATAACCCACAATTGTGCCCGTCAACAAAATGATCTTGCACATATTATCAATGTGCTTCTGCGTAATCAAATCGTGCAACTTAAAAATCGCTCGAGCCGGCAACAACAAAGTCAACACCATCGCAAACCCACCAAAAATCGCACCTGCCACAAAATAAGGCGGAAAAATCGTTGTATGCCATCCCGGAATTACCGACGTCGCAAAGTCAAAGGACACCACACTATGCACTGACAACACCAGCGGCGTAGAAATACCCGCTAAAATCAAATAAGCCTTCTCATAATGGCGCCATTGCCGATTGGAACCACGCCAACCCAAAGCAAAAATACCGTAAATCATTTGTTTAAAACGCGATTTCGCACGATCGCGCAACGTCGCCAAATCAGGCACTAAACCTGTATACCAAAACAAAAGCGAAACTGTAAAATAAGTCGAAACAGCAAACACATCCCACAAAAGGGGACTTTTAAAATTCTGCCAGATTCCATTTGCATTAGGCACAGGAAATAACCACCACGCAAACCAAACGCGACCCACGTGAAATACAGGAAACAAAGCCGCGCAAAGCACCGCAAAAATCGTCATCGCCTCAGCTGATCGGTTAATCGATGTTCGCCATTTTTGTCGCGTTAAATAAAGAATCGCCGAAATTAAGGTGCCCGCATGACCAATACCAATCCAAAAAACGAAATTAGTAATATCCCACGCCCACATGATCGGATTATTATTCCCCCAAACACCAACCCCCGTTGAAACTAGATAACTAATAAAAATAGGAACCAACGCCGCAATCGCGCCCGTCACCAAAGTTGCTATCCACCACCACAACGGCGTTTTTCCTTCCACAATGCCGGACACCTTATCGGTAATCCACGCCATGCTGCGCTGGTTAGTCACCAATGGCTCGCGCTCCATGACTTGGGCATCAGCAGTTAAAAGGGCTGAACTATCTATTTTCATTAGTGCTCCTGCTGCAAAGTTTCCTGGGTCTTTTCTGGCGAATGACCGTGATGATGCATTTCGTTAATTGTCGTCATCCCTATCTTATCTGCTCCTGGCATTTTCGGGTTAGGATTACGAATGCGACCCAAATAACTCACACGCGGTTTAATATTCAAATACTCCAACAAAGCGTAATCATGCTTTAAAGCTTTTGCCTTAACGATTTCGCTTTCTTCATTTTTCAAATTTCCAAATACAATCGCATCGGCGGGACAGACCTGTTGACATGCCGTCTGCACAGAATTTGCAGGAATCGTAACATCCGGTGAACCACCTTGTTTAGCTCGCCAATCGATCTTGGCCATTTCCAAACGCTGCACGCAAAACGTGCACTTCTCCATCACCCCACGCATACGCACCGTCACATTCGGATTCTTACTCATCTTCAGCAATTCCGGTGTTCCCTTAGGCGCCAGCGGCCCTTTATACAACTCATCAATAGGCCGTTGATTAAAATCAAAAAAGTTGAATCGTCGCACTTTATAAGGACAGTTGTTTGCGCAATAACGCGTGCCAATGCATCGATTATATGCCATCACGTTCAAACCTTCATCATTATGCACCGTGGCATTAACCGGACACACCGTTTCGCAAGGCGCATTTTCACACTGCATACACGCGATCGGTTGCATCATCATCTGCGGATCTTCTTCATCCTCACCCGAAAAATAGCGGTCAATTCGAATCCAATGCATCTCGCGACCTCGCTGCACTTGATCCTTGCCAACAACGGGAATATTATTTTCGCTCTGACACGCTACCACACACGCATTACATCCCGTGCACGTCGTTAAATCAATTGACATCGCCCATTGATGTGGCGCATTCATCGGCGGTACATGATAAAATGACGGTCCCGAAGGCGCATGAGCATCAATTCCCATTTTATCAGTAAAATTCGGGTCTTGATTAAAATGTTCTAAGGGTGCCTCTCGAACCAAAGCGCGCCCCTCCATCACATTATGCTCCTGCGTCAAAGCCAAATCATGTTTATCGCCCGTTTTCTTAATCGAAGCTCCTACCGCGAAGTAAGCCGCATCTGAAACACGCAATGCATAAGCATTAAACCCGCTTCCCTCTCCAATTTTACCCGTTATTTCGCGGCCATAACCTACAGGTAGGGCCAAAGAAAAATCGCAACTACCCGGCGTAATCAGCACGGGCGCCTCAATCGAGCGACCCGCCCAACTAATCCGCACCTTATCCACCATCATGATGCCCTTTACCGTTTCATTCACAATGCCCAACTTCTTTGCAGTGGTAGGACTCATCAATGCAGCATTTTCCCAAGTCATTTTGGTAATAGGATCCGGAAATTCTTGCATCCAAGCATTATTGACAAATCGACCATCATCCACCCTACGATCTGCCACAAAAACCAGCTCTAAACGATCTTTCGCCAACGGCTCCGCCCTTAACGGATTGCGTTTAAGAAAATCCACACATCGATTGATCACATCGAAAGAGATTTTTTTCGCCTTAGCCGCACTATCTTCTAAAAAACCGTCATGCAAAAATTTGTTCCATTGCTCTCCAAACTTAAATGCATCCCATCTCTTCTTCACTACACCTCGAAACGTCTCTTGGACCAGCTCCAAACTATCATTAAAAGAAACTCCCGCCAAACGTGCCATGAATTCCAAATCCGAAAGCCCACCATGCAAAGGCAAAATCATCGGTTGCAAAGAAAGATAAGAACCATCCTCAGCCCACGCATCACTCCAACTTTCTAAATAATGCGCTTGTGGCACATGCCAATGGCTTAACGCCGAAGTTTCATCTTCATGCATGCCGAGACGGATTACTGTCGGAACTTTTTTCAACAGTGTTTTCCAATCAATATCTGCTGGTGAATTATAAACCGGATTGCCGCCCAAAATTACTAGCGTTTCAACCGAACCGTTCTGAATTGCATCCGCTAACTCAGTAATATCCCATCCCGGTTCCTGGTTTTTCTCAACTATCGACAGCGTATTGTCTAAGTTGCCTAACGCTTCGTTAATGGCCAACCCCAAAATATGCACCGAAGTGGGCTGACGATCGCCAATCACTATCAAACAACGACGACGATGATCAATCAAATCACGTGCCGCTTCGCGAATCCAATTCTTATCAATTCCCAAAACAGTTTCAGGATTATTATCAATCGCACTTACTAACTCAGCTAAACCGCTTTCCACACCCGAACGCACCAGCTCCTTAGCCAAAGCTAACACAAATGCACCCGTATGACTCGCTGGCAAACGCAAGCGATGATCCGCTGTCGCGCCAGTAATAGTGTAATGGCTTTCTACTGCATACAAACGATTCATTTTATCACCCGGCTTACGCACACGGCGACCCTTCATAAAATCGCGAATAGATTTCAAATTACCATCATTACAATCTAAAAAATCGCAATCGATCGAAAAAACAAGA
Organism: Verrucomicrobiia bacterium; assembly: GCA_019694135.1. Taxonomy (NCBI): domain Bacteria; kingdom Pseudomonadati; phylum Verrucomicrobiota; class Verrucomicrobiia; species Verrucomicrobiia bacterium. Next base: position 50,338 of record JAIBCM010000001.1, read on the forward strand.
TCCGCTTTGTCATAGTGGGGCAATACTTTCACTCCACCGCCAAAAGCCAAAGAGGCCGCTTCCGCGCTATTGCCAGTCAACAAAGGCTCGTAAACGCACCAAATGGAATCAGGAAAAAGCTCTGAGCGAAACCGTTCGCGCGTGGGACAACACGTTTCATCCACTAAAAAAGCCAATTTTCTGTCTGCGCCATTCGACCACCTTTGCTTCAACTTTTCCAAAGCCTCATCAAAAGTTTTACGATCGACTGGCTTGCCATCTTGAAGAAAAGAACGAGAACGATCCGGATCATACAACTCCAAAAGCGACGCTTGTGCAAACGCATCCGACTTACCTAAGCTATAAGAATGCAAAGGATTTCCTTCAATTTTTATCGGCCGTCCATTGTAAGATTTTACCTGTAACGGCATGGCTCCATTGCGACGCGGCATCGCCGTGGAATAATGAAGATATTTACCTGGAATCATCCATTCCGGCGTTTTAGTAAATGGCACCAAATGCGCTTCTGGCCGTCGACAAGCCGACAAACCCAAACCCGCTAAAGCCATCGAAGCGCCCATCAAACGCAAAAAATTGCGACGCGAAAGTCCATCATCCGCTGACCACTCCGCCGCACCTTGAGGAAATTCTCTTTCCAACCAATCACGAAAATCTGGCGTATTGGACAATTCACCCAGACTGCGCCAATAGTTTTTTCCGGTTTTGCCTTTTTCCGCTTCTGGATGTTGCCAAATTCTCTTCATAACTATGACAAATTAACGATGACAACCCGCACAACTTTTCGGCGGATTAATATTCCATTCTTTTACTAATTTCTTGCCCATTTCCAATTGGGCCTTCTCGCTTTCCGGCTTCCAATCCAAATGATAAACTTCATTCAGCGGACGAATCTTCTTTTCGGGCGAACGATGACATTCTAAACACCACGACATACTTTGCGGTTGATCCTGATACACCACGCGCATCTGATTGACCTGCCCGTGACAACTCACACAACTTACACCGCGATTCACATGGGCCGCATGATTAAAATAAACATAATCCGGCGTTTGATGAATGCGCACCCAGGGAATGGGTTTTCCTGTTTCCCAACTTTCGCGAACCACAGCTAAAGCAGGACTATCCTTCTTTACCTGCTGATGACAATTCATACACGTCTGAGTAGTAGGAATCGTCGAATTCGGAGAAGTTTCCACACCCACATGACAATAGCGACAATCCATGCCCAACTGATTCACATGAATTGCATGCTCAAAATTCACCGGTTGCTGCGGCATATAACCCACCCGCGTATATTTCGGCGTAAAATAATAAGTGACACCCCAAACTACTGCCGCACCTAAAACCAAAGCTGCAATGAAAAGTTTTAGAGGTAACCAATTGGTCCAACGTGGAAAAATATTAGCCATCCTAACAAATCATCCCAATCATTACCTGTTTGCTATAAAAAAAACACGACCTACCGAACATAATTCCATTTACTTATCGAAACTTCGCTTTCCCGACAAGTGAAAAAAAAGAAAAATAAACCAGTTAGAAGTTTTATCTTGATTCGAGAATTAAATTATTTCACTAACCCTTTATAAGCATTAACAAAATAAAAGGTAACCGGATTTGTTTGAATCACCCCTTCGATCTTAATGATAAAATTAAAAAAACCTGATCTCTGAGATAAGTTTTTCCCAGTTTTGGGGTCTTTTGATAAATTAGCTACTTTATACTTCACTCCTGTCTTTTCAAATCGTCGCTTTTTCATCTCTTTTAAACGACTTGCTGGAACAAAATCTAAATTCGTAAAAATGGCATTAGTTATATCACCCAAAGCATAAGAAACTTTATCCACCGAGTTGGTTGTAATAATTTGTGCCTTAAATTTTCTTAACCCCTTTTGTGCTTTAAATCGAATTTGCTTCCCAAGTTTAGGTTTCTTAATCGCCAAAGTATACCCGAATGCAGTGGAAGAATTAATAACAATATTAGTTTCAATAATATTAGTTTGATTCGGCGGCAAAGGATTATTGGCACTCATTACCGTCAGAACAAAACTATCACTGGCGGTTAAATTCTCAACTGTGTTACTCGCTATTACTGTAATCAAAGTTCCACCAATTTGATTAGTCAACGGTTGAAGCGCAATAGTTCGATTTTTTCCCGATCCGCCAAAAGTGATATTCGAATTCGGTATTAAGTTAGTATTACTAGATTTAGCTGTTAACACCACATTTCCAATTTGCCCTAACAACTGGAACGGATAAGGACCTGCCAATTGATTTTGAAAAGAAATTTGATCTGGAATATCGGAAATGTCCAAAAAACGACTTCGCAAAATACTCAAAGTAGCATCATCCATATTAGCAACAATAATATCTTGCCCTCCATCACCGTCGACATCCTGAATTTGAATCGAGCGTGGTCGACTGCCTACTTGAAGGTTAATCGGACTAGCGAAAGTTCCATCACCCTGATTCAATAATAAACTAACAAAATTCGTATTATTGCATGCCACAGCTATATCCACATCACCATCACGACCCAAATCTTTCAAATCAATAAAGAACGGTGCATTCATAACATAATTCGTAGTTAAGGTAAAAAAACCCGTTCCATTATTCTTTACAATCGCAACCTTATTGCTCTGAAATCCAGCTGAAACACCAGCAACTAGGTCTCGATCACCATCGCCATCTAAATCAGCCGTTTCCACAGCAAAAGCAGCAGCATTGTTAGGGAAGTTAATTGTCTGCGATGGAATATTAAAAACAGCCGCATTGTTATTAAGATAAATATGAATGACACCAAAAAAAACTTCCGGCACGGCTAAATCAGGAAAATTATCCCCATTAAAATCCCCGCAACCAAAAGAAAAAACACTATCAAATAAAGTAATCCCATCACCTTGGGTAAAACTACCATTTCCATTATTTAAATATACCCAAACTACCACAGAAGAATTTCCCGCCCTTCCCACTGCAAAATCTAGCCAACCATCGCCGTTTAGATCTTTAACTTCAATCGTCGCTGGAAAACCTGCATCGGGAGGAAGCTGATAAATATCCGCAATCATGCCAAACAGACCATTACCATCATTTTTAAAAACGCTTACTGTTTGATTACCTAAACCCACCACTAATAAATCTAAATCTCCATCCCCATCCCCATCCGCCATCTTCAAATCGCCCGGCGAATTAGAAGGAAGAGTTATATGATTAGTAAAAATTCCATTTCCAAAATTCGTGAAAAGATTAATCGCATTATCCAACAAACTAACTACCGCCAAATCAGGAGCACTGTCTCCATTCAAATCGCCAACTGCCACAGCCATAGGAGAAGCGCCAGCTTTGTATTCCTCTACCGGGAAAAAATCGACTTCTTCCGCACCCAGAAAAAAAGAAAAACTAAACAAGAACCCTAAAAGAAAACTAATTCGAAACAATCTCATAATTTTTAAACTTTCCTTAAAAATAATTTTGTGAAGTTACAACACTTTTAACAACAAGCAAAAAAGTTTTCTTAGTGTTTATTGGGTCTGGAACGACTTTGTGATTAGCCAACCAACACTCGAATCCCTTCATTGTCTGCTTCTAAAATAACAACCTTGAATGAAAGACGTCGTTTAGCCAAAATTTTTTTCATGGCTTGAGCCACTAGTTTTGGACTTCCTAAACTTAGACACATCATTGTCGAACCTGATCCACTTAAAAAACCTCCTAATGCACCCGCTTGCATACCCGCTTCAACAACCTCATCTAAAAAAGGCAAAAGTTTTTTGCGATAAGGTTGATGCAACCGATCTTCAAACGCGTTTTGCAACAACTCATATTTTTGCGCAGCAAACGCTGCCGCCACCAGCGCGGCTTGCTTTTCACTTTTTACCGCATCGGTAAAAGGTAAAGTTTTCGGCAAAACTTTTCGCGCCTTTTCGGTCTCTACTTCAATTTCAGGTATCACAGCAATAAATTTTAGCTTCGGCAAAATGGGAACTCGCAAAATCGTTTCATCTGTTGCGACAGTAAACCCACCTAAAAATGCCGGCGCAGCATTGTCAGGATGCCCCTCTAACTGAATCACTAAATTCAAACATTCCGCTTGCGACAAAGGCTCGCCTGCTAAAAAATTCAAACCTGAAACCACTCCCGCACGTAAAGTCACACTACTACCCAATCCTCGCGAAATCGGCACATCACCCTGAATAGTTGTGGAAAAAGAAAAAGGCTTTTGCTGAATCGATTTAAAAAATAAATTCGCACTTTCGCGAATCATGCCTGATGAAATTTTATTAGAATTTTCACGTTTGATGGCGATGGTATTATAAAGTTTCAACGCCACACCTAAGCAATCAAACCCGGGCCCTAAATTCGCCGTTGTCGCCGGCACACGAACTTTCACTTGCACTTGTTTCATATCCGCTATGCTTGTTTCTATATGCCAACTTCGCTTTTAAGAGAAGCCAAAGAATTGTCCGAAACCCTTATCCATTGGCGTCGCGCCCTACATGAACATCCTGAAACCGCGCATGAAGAACAATGGACCTCCCAATTTATCCAAGGTCGACTCAAAGAAATCGGCATCCCTTTTCAAGCGCCCATTGGCGCAACAGGCATTCTTGCCTCTCTTGGCCCCAGGCCCACCGCAGCCAGTCCTATCATTGCTCTACGCGCCGATTTTGATGCCCTGCCCATTGAAGAAAAAAATGATCTACCCTTTCGATCCAAAATTCCTGGCAAAGCACACCTTTGCGGACACGATGCGCACACGGCCATCTTATTAGGCGCCGCCACCCTCCTTAAAAAACATGAAAGCGAATTAAAACATCCTATTCGTCTCATATTTCAACATGCTGAAGAAGTCATTCCTGGTGGCGCAAAAGATTTCTTAAAAGCCGGCGCTTTTGAAGGAGTAAAAAACGCTTATGCCTTGCACAACCATCCCGGCTTGCCCGCAGGCGTTTTAGGCATCAATACTGGTGCCGTCATGGCTGCGGCGGGAAAATTTGAAATCGAAATCATCGGCAAAGGCGGTCACGGCGCTTTTCCGCAACATTGCATCGACCCCATCACCATAACCGCCGAAATGATTGGCGCCGCGCAAACTATTATTAGTCGAAAAATTTGTCCCTCAGATAGTGCCGTAATTTCTTTCGGTAAAATCCAAGCGGGTCAAGCTTACAACGTCATCCCAGACAAAGTCTTTCTTAATGGCACCACTCGCGCTTTGACACATGAAATTCATCATCAATTACGCGATCAGTTGGAAAATTTAATTCGCGGCATCACCCAAGCCCACGGCGCCACTTACCATTTTAAATGGGAAAAAGGCAATCCCCCCCTACATAACAACACCCAAGCTGCCGAAGTAGTAAGAAAAGCTGCCCAAGCTTTGGCCTACGAGGAAAATCAAATTCAAACCACCACTCCTATGATGGGCGGAGAAGACTTCTCTTTCATCGCTGATCAAGTTCCAAGCTGTTACTTCTTTTTAGGCACACATGACGAATCCCAACACGTCGGCGCAACCTGGCACTCACCTGAATTTCGTATCAATGAAAAAGTTCTCACCCAGGGCGCAGCCCTTTTTGCCCAAATTGCTTTTAGTCCTCCTTAGGGCATTATGGAAGTACCGGGTAAAGCAGATGAATGGCTATGATCTTTTCCCTCAGCCATTTCCCACACAGAAGGTTTTGTAGCTTCCTGAGAAATCTCCTGAACTGCTTTACCCATTGCAGCCGCTGTCTTAACGGCAACGGGTGGCGTATTAGCGGCTTTAAGAGCGCTGAGACATGATTCGACAGCCCCATCCATAACTGGACTTAATGGATTTTCAATTAACTCCAAACTTGCAAGCCCGACATCCACAACACCAACAGGCTCGCCTTGAACAAGAGTCTCCATGATTTGGGGAATGCTGGGAGAATTCAGAGCCTCTATTCCATCCCAAAAATCAACCGATTCTCCCAATTTCACTTTTTCTTGTAATACAAGAGGGCCACCGATCCAACTTGAAATGCCTTTTTCCGATCGCTCAATAGCAATAGACGCCTCCTCAACCAGTACGGAACGCAATTGATCCGGTGCCACCGCCAAATCACCTACTACTTCCTCTTTAATAATAGCAATATCGGCAGACGCTTTATCATGAAGCTTTTTTAGGTAATGATATCTACCCACTTTGGAATTATAAATTCTCCTTGCATTATCCACTGATTTTTTTGCTGTAGCCACCTCTCTATTTGCAACTATTTTTTCAGCACCGTGGAGTTGATCGGCTCTTTTCTCAGCCATCTTAAGAATGTCACGAGCTGCTTTTAAAGCCAGACGAGCAGTATCTCGTTCTGCAATCGCTTTGGCCACCTCCTGCTCTATAGCCATCATCGAATGCACTTTACGAATTTGAGCAATATAACGAGCTCCTTTCAGTAGGATTTTGCTCTTACCCATGACTTAAACTTAAAGAAAAAGATTCGCAATAAAAAGGAAAAATAAATTAAAAATCCCCACAAATAGCATCGATTATGAATTGAAATTTTTGACTTAGAACTTTAAGGCATCAGGGAAAATATAGGTTGAGAAGCTGCATCGATTGTGTCTGGCGTGAAGTTATCCCTCAGTGTAAAATTTGCGCCTCCCACTTCTGGAGCTTCTGCTTGTTTTTCCGAAACCCCTTTTTTTCTACCAGCTGCCTCCGCCAAAGCCCACACAGCACGATTGTCTTTCACAACTCCACTGTTAGTGATTGCTCCTTGCTGGCTTTGAGCTTTCGCCTCTTCAATTTGCGCCAAAGCGCTACGGATCGTCCCACCCCGAGGCGTAAAAGCATTCACTACCGCGCTTCCTGCGGACTCCATGCCTTTAATGCCTACTGTTAACGATCGATCAATCCCATCGGAAGCTTTGCCCAACCCTCCAATCAACGGATCTACTACAGGCGCTGCTGTCTCAGAGGTTAACACTGGTATAACAACCTTTTCTACGATCTTTTTCTCGGAAGTTTCAGCTCTGTCGCCAGCATCGCAAACAGTAAAGCCACTCATAATACAAGGCCCGATACTCGCTCCATCAGCAATAACTTCTTCCACGGTATCCACAACACCCAAAACAGTTCCTCCTACCGTCTCAACAATGGGGTAAGGCTTGTCTTCTTCACTCAAATTTTGCGCTCCGCCAGTAACAGCAACACCTCCTCCCAAACGATCACGAAAACGTTTAAGAATTTGCCATTTGCTAGAATAACTACTCTTCGCCTTTCTCACTGCCAATTCCGCAGCGTCATGCTCAGCCACAGCCGCATCGATAATTTCTTTTTTAGCTCCTTGTTTACGCAACGATGCAACTTTATTCTTGGCGGCAGTAGCAAGTGAACGGGATTCTCTTAAAGCAATACGCGCTTTTTCAAGTTCAGCAGAAGCAAGTTCAACGTTAGCTTGAAAAGGTGTTTGATCTGAATTTCTTACAGATGGCACTCCTGCTTCTCTGAAAGAAGTATCGGCTAAACGTTCAGCTTTTTGCATCGCATAATCATATTTCGACACCTTTTCCTTAGTAATTTCTCGTGCTTTCCCCCAAATTTCCCGGGTTCTTTCAACTTCTGCTTCAGCTTCGGCAAGCATTTTCGGATCGGTAACCCTCCTCGCGCGAATCATTTCGATATTCCTTTCAGCCGTTTTAAAAGCATCACGGGCTTGCACTAAATTTTCATGCGCTACTTCAGCTTCCTGAAAAGTTTTTTCTAACTCATCAATAATTGCCTGAGCTTGCCTTTCTACCTCATCAGCCGATCTTCTTTGAACTTCGGGATCTAAACGTAGAGCATCCTGCCTTAATTGCTTAGCAGTCACGAGTTTTTCCTCACGAAGTTTGATGGCAATTTCCAATCTATCTTGAGCGAGAGCCAATTCTCTTTCAGCTTCAGTAACCGCCGCCTGAGTTTGAATCCCTTCACCCAATGCGCTCACTTGAGCACGAGCCACCAATAAAGATTCCTTAGCTTCTTTTACAGCTTTCTGCGCTGATTTCACATTAGCAATCGCTATATTATACTCAACATTCGACTTTCCTACTGCACGCCATGCTGCTTCAGCCTCTTCACGTGTCAAAGCTACAGCTGCTTCTCGAATAGTACGTGCACGAACTGCAGCAGAATCCCGAAGTGCTTTAGCAGCGTTTTCTACATGTGCCGCATCACGAACTACACGCACTTTGCGTGCCTTGCGCACTCCATCTAAAGCCTGAACTATTTTTGAGGTTTTACCCATAATAACAAACTAAACTAATTTAAAATAATTTTTCATTTTTACAATAGGTGTTTCAACCTTTTTTTAAATTAAACCTTTTAATCTAATACAGCGCCGAAACCTCACATTTAAAAAATGATAATAGATTGTGATGATGAAGGTTGCGGAACAACATCAGTCGTTTTTCCCTCTGCTATTTCCCACACAGACGGTTTTTCTGTTTCTTGCTTAGCAATTTCTTGAACCGCTTTACCCATTGCAGCCGCTGTCCTAGCTACCGTAGGTGAAGTCTTAGCAACTTCAAGGGCACTCAAATTGGAGTCGATGGATATATCCATGATAGGATCTAAGGGATTTTCAATAAACTCTAAACCCGCAAGACCAACATCAGCAACACTCACAGGCTCACCTTGAACAAGAGCATCCACCATTTCTGGCACACTTAAGGGATTCATCATGTCCATAGCATCCCAAAAACCTAATGACTCCCCTGATTCTATTTTTTCTTGAAGAACCAAAGGGCCTCCAATCCAAGCTGAGATATCTCCTTCAACTCGTTTCAAACATTTTCCGTAAATTTGTTCTTTCGAAACCATCGTGCTTCTTCTCGCTTTGGTCAATTTTTCTGCTTCTACTACAGCCCTCTCCGCGGTTTGAATCTCAGCAGAAGACGCTCCCCTATAATGCAGGTCTGCGAGATGTTTTTCAGCAATCCTCAAGTCGGCGCGCGCTTTTTTGAAAGCAACCCGAGCTTCATCTCTAATACGGGTTGCCACTTGCAACTCTTTTTTAGCAATATCCGCAGCGCTCTCTATGCCCGCTCGCTCTATCGCTTCCAAAGCTTCATTAACAAGCACGTTACGAGCTTGATCCGGCTCAAATTCTAAATGATTCAGTTCTGGTTTTTTCTCGGTAGCAACAGATGATTCTTTAGGTAGTTTGGATCTAATATAATGGTAATGTCCTGTCTTTTTTCCTAAAAGGGCTTCAGCTTCATAAGCAGCCCTCCTAGCTGCAGTAACTTCAGCTTGAGCGGCTGCTTGCTCGACGCCGTGCAGCCCTTTGGCTTTCCCTTCAGCCACTTTAAGAACCTCACGAGCTTTTTCTAAAGCCACTTTTGCCGTAGCACGCTCTTGCGCCGCTAGAGCAAGCTCTTCAACGGTTCCTACATAACGTGTTCTGCGAGAAAACGCGCGGAGTCCTCCTCGAATCCCTTTTAATATTGTGTTTGTCTTACCCATTTCTCTAATTGTAATAGAAAAACTCTGGATAAAAAAAGATTAAATTTAAAAGAAATTCTATAAAATATTAAAAATAATCATGGAGAAATTTTAGGCGAAGCAGGAGCCACCACCCCAGGATCAACCGATTGACAGGTTTCTTGAGATACATCGGCTGTGTCTGGTGTAAAATTATCCATCGGCGTAAAATTTTGCGTTTCTTGAGTTTGATTTGGTTTTTTGCCGGCAGCGGCCCATACGGCATCCATATTTTTTTCTCGAAGCCCTCGATTAATCGCCTCATCATCCGCATTTGCTGATACTCGGTTTAGACTTCTTTGCGCTTGCTCTGCCTTAGCAACTACCACAGCTTGAACAGCCCCCTCACCTCCTGGAACTATTGAGAGCACTGCTTCGGCATAAGGAACAAGAGGCTCAATCACATATTTATTCATTCCAGTAATACCCGGATCCACCACATGATCCATAACCGAAATTGCTGCAGGCGCTACCACATTTTCCATTAAAAAATTTTCTGCTTCTGCAAAACCAGGAATAGGAACAAATCCCGCGACTTCCCAAGCAACATCCGTGGCGCTCAGGGACTGAGTCTCTCCAACAACTGGACGATCTGATGCTTCACTTGTGCCAGGTGCCGTTACCACCATGGCTGCACCCGCGCTTCCGGAGCGGGCTTGAGCTAATGCTTTTTCAGCATCACCCACCCTCTGATCTGCAACCAGTGAAAGCTCGTCTGCATGCACCGCAACTGCGCGAGCTTCGTCCGCAGTTCGTTTAGCAACACGAACTCTCTCTAATGCTGTGCCGGCTTCAGATTCAGCAATCTTCAAAGCTTCAGACGCTTGCTCACGAGCAATTCGAGCGCTTTCTAACATTTCTCTAGCTCTTTCTATGGAAGTATGATTGATAGTCCCACTCTCAGCCGACATCAACACTTGATCGGCGTGCACGAAGTCAGCCCGAGCTGCTTCCATAGTCTGCTTAGCCTCACGAAGTTTTTCTGCCGCTTTGAGACTCTCCGCTTCAACTCCCTCTACTGCTTGTGCAGCCTTTCCTGCTTCAGCCAATTTGCTTGCCGCTTCTACACGCCGCAATTCAGCAGCGTGTTTTGTTTCTTGAACTGCAGCACGTAGCCGACGAATTTTACGAGCCATTTTTATGGCACGAAAGCCTGACCAAGCAGATCGACCAAGAATATTACCAGCCATAAGGGTTCTTTCCTTTGTTACTTAATATTAAAATTATCTATAACTATCTAATAAGAGTTCTGTCAATGCATTAAATTGAAACTTTTTTGTCGCAGGTAGGATTACGTCTAAAAATCAAAAAAAGACCCAATCCAACCCATGCAACGAGTGCAAAGGCAGAAATCCAAAATCCGATTAAGGACGGTTTAAACTCCATAACAATTTCATTATTTTCGCCTGCCGGAACTTGCACGCCACGCATGAGGTAATTACAACGTAATAACGGTGTGGGCTGACCGTTCACAGTCACCTTCCAATTGGGATCGTATTTATCATTCACCAGCAAAAGGCACGCATCCACATTTTTGGATCGCAGCACGATGCGTTTCGGTGAGTAAGAAACGTAGCTAACTTCATCGCCACTGGCATCATGAATACCCACCGGCCCTAATGTTAATGGACTATCTTTAGAAACCAGCACTTCATGAAAAATATCAAAATTAGGATCAGGCAAAAGCGCTAGCGCTTGCTGATCATCCACCACACGCCAAGCTCGATAAAGTTGCGCACGAGGCAAAACATTGGGAAATTCAATCAGTGCCAGCTCCCCAGCCCCAATCTGCATGCCATATTGACCTTCTTCATTTTGAATCAGACCAAACTGCATGACCGTTTGAAAGCGTTTGTATTGCGGATCAAGCTGCTCATTCAGTTGCTCAGTCGTGTCCGACCCAGCCAAGAAAAATCGGGTATTGGTCAATTCCCAAAGTCGCAACGGGTTACTCTGTAAAGCTCCCATGTAAGCGGCGTAATCCTCCGGCACGCGCGGCAATTGAGCAAATTCCAGACATTGAATATTGTAATAAAGAAAATGGTGTTGATGCCATTCGTTATAAAGCGGATATTGTCGCGCTAAAATAGACACACGACCATAATAAGGCGGATTTTTCTTTAACTCATCCAGCACGGGGTTAGAAGCGTAACGCTCTTTATAATTGTAATATTGAATCCACGGCCAATCGGCTCTTCCCAAATCCAAAAGCAAAATCAAAGTAAGAATCGCGCAACCCCAAATCGCTTTTTTTCCACGCCACCAGCCAGCTACCACGGCAATTAAAGCTGCCAAAGTAAGCGTTAAAAAACCTATAAAAAACCACATTTCAGTAATCACATGAGCAACGATGTAATCCACTAAATCGCCAAAATCATTGGCTTTAAGATAAGCCGCTATCGAGCCTCGTGAACCGACAACTCCGATTAAAGCTACCACGCCCAACCCTAAAACGACCTGACTCCCCCGCACCCATTTTTTCTCAAATGGCTCAGCTTGCTGATTCAACCATTGCTTAAATCGTTTAACCGGATCCGTTGATACATTTTTTCCTAAACTTTTTTCTATTGCAGGCGCATTGAAATAACGTCTTTGCCAATCAAGCAAGGCATAGCCAAAAAGAATCAAAATGGATAAGGCAAAAGGATGCATGAATTTAATCGGATTGCGAATGGTTGAAAAATAAGGCAACGCATAAACAAATTGATAAAAAGGCGCATACCTTCCCCAAGCCAGCAAAAGAGAAACCACTGCAGCCCCTGCCCAAAACCAAACAATTTTTCTTTCTCGATCGGAAAATGCCACGTTTTCTTCATCCTGTTTTCTTCTACGAAATGTGCTAACTAATGCCCAAACTGCTCCTGCCACAACGAGCAAACCCGGATAATCGCCCGCCCCCGAATAACGAGCAAAACCTTGTTTGCTCTGCTCATAACCCGGAGTACGACCCACCTCCCCCCAATAATTTCCTCCCTCAGGTGTGTCCATGCGATAACCCCAAAAACCCGGCACCAGCAAACGAATCGTTTCCACCTTCGGCATGCTCCACTGCGTGGCAAAATCCCATCGTTGTTTTTTTGTCTGAGTATCCTGAGCAGTGCCCACAACTCCTTTGATCTGCGTATTAACCATCACATCCAGAGTTCGCCAGCTAGCAAATACTGCGATGACAGCAACGACACCTACCCTAAGTATTCCAAAACCTAAGCGCTTGCTAATTTTACCTTTCTCTAAAAGACTCAAAAAAACTACGTAAGCCGCAAAATACAAACTGTAAAAAGCACCGATATCCGGAACAAATGCTACTGCCAACCCAAGGCATAAACCGGAAAAAATAAGTGATAAAGCATTGAGTCTAGAAGTCACGAAACCAATCGCTAATAATAGATAAGCTGCCAATAATGCGGGTCCCGGTAATCCCCAGCATGCATGAGAAAAATAGGTAGAATTTAACATTGCAGCAAAAGCGATAATGATTAATCCCTTTCCTAAGCGCATTTTCCAACCCCAAGCTGCCGCACTTAACCCCAACAAAAACAATACAAAAGGCACTGCCCAATTCGCAGCAAACATGGCTCCAGTCAAAGCACGAAAGATTTCGTAAGGCCCAAAATTAAAAGCTCCCCCGTTTATCCCCAACCAGTAAAAATCAAACCAAGCCCCCTTTAATCCCTTCATGCCTTCTAAAGCAGGATGAACCGTGAGAGCTAAAGGCGCATCATTGGAAAATAGAACGGAATCTGGGTCAAAACTTCGATAGAACAGTAATAGCAAAATGATGACTAAGGAAATGAAAAGGAATAAAAAATGGGTATATTTTTTAAATATCATTACCTTGAGTTAAGAAGTATTTTTTTTCTTTTAAAGAAGAAAATAGGAATTGAACTTTTGTAAAATCTTTTTAATTCTAAAAGACAAAGCTTACTTTTGCATCTAAATGTTATCATAATCCTGTGTATATAGAATCTTTTATTAACAAAATTCTTAGTTATAAAAAGGCACGTCCCCTAATAGCAAAGATCTGGCGCTATATAATGCCCTCATTCCTTGTAAAAAGACGAGTTTTTGGTTTAAAGATGTGTTTTGACTCGAGAGATCACCCTTTTTTTTGGTATACGACAACAGAATTTTTCGAACAACTTGAAAATGTTCCGGCTATCTTCAACTCATTTCATGGCATTTTTTGGGATGTGGGTTGTAATGTGGGTATTTATTCTTTGCGAGCTGCTTCTTTAGGACATCGTGTAATAGCCTTCGATATATCGCCTAAAGCAGCGGCTCTAGTTGAAAAAAGTGCACAACTTAACCAGCTTCAAGATAAAATTACAGTTGTGCCTAGAGCCTTTTCTTTAGAGCCTATTCCTTATGTCGCGCCTAAAACGGCCATTGCAGGCAACCAACTCAATGCTCAAAAGGAAATAGCCAATGCTATGAGCATCTCTTATCTAGAAGCAGCAAATCAATATGGAATTCCCAAATTACTGAAAATGGATATTGAAGGGTTTGAAGAACATTTCTTAAAATCGTCAGAATTTAAAAAATGGATTATTGACCATAAAATTATTTTTATATTAGAACTTCATAAAAAAGAATTTTGGGATCTGCTGTGGAAAGATGTGCCCATGATTCAGCTTTCTTCACATGTAGTTAAATTTGAGTCTAAATAAGCTTGAATGAGGTATGGGACTGGATATTAATGCACTTTATTTTCTCATCGCCGCACGTCAACAAGGAGCTTCTTTTAATCAAGTTATAACCGTTGGTCGACCTGAAGTTGGCATTAATCTGAACCTCCTTGAAAATGAGCTAAAACAATATCGCTTCCCCTTAAAAAAATCGATAAGGGACCTATGGACAAAAGAACCCTATTTTGCAGAGCCCATTTTTGAAGCACTTGGTGCGCAATCCATCTCTACCTTAGACGCCTCTAATTTCATGGGCGCTAATACCATTCATGACATGAATCTGCCCCTGCCCAATTCTCTAAAAAATCGTTTCGACATTGTCTATGATACAGGCTCCTTAGAACATATTTTCAATTTTCCTGTCGCAATTAAAAACTGCATGGAAATGCTCAAAGAAAATGGTCGCCTCATAATCCACACCACCGCCAATAACTGCATGGGTCACGGCTTTTATCAATTTAGCCCGGAACTTTTTTATCGAATTTTTTCCGAAGAAAACGGCTTTGAAGTGGAACGCCTCATCCTACATCCGGTTGGGCCCTACGGAAAATGGTATCAAGCAAATGATCCCAAAACGATAAAATGTCGCGTGGAGCTCATTTCCCTTCGTCCCATTTATCTTTTACTCCAAGCTCGAAAAATCGTGTCGCGTACTCTTTTCGAAACATCCCCGCAACAAAGTGATTATCAAGCGGCGTGGGACAATACTGCAACCTATAGCTTAACCTCTAAAAAGCAAAAACGCTGGCAAAAATTTGGAAAATTAACACCGCGATTAGCTCGTTTCTTTAGAGCATTAAGCCATGGATATGAATATTACACCACCCAATCTCTGAGAAATAAGAAGCTCTTCAAACACCAACCCAAAAAGCCAACTCAACCTTTAACAAAATAAGCAGTCCCCATGAGTTCACTTTCGTGGAGAATTTTAACAAATTTAAAATTAGATTTTTCCAAAATTTGTCGAAGCGTCTCAAAATCCACGGCCCAGGTATGCCATTCAATGCATATAGCATCCACGCGTTGAAGAAATTGAATTTCTTTTTGTAAAAAATTCAACTCCGAACCTTCTACGTCCAACTTCAGCAAGTGACAACGCGTTTCACCAAACCTTTTTTTCCACACTTCCTCTAGGACAATACCTGGCACAGCTATTTTCTCCCATTCACCTTGTAAACCTAATTCTTCTTGCGTTAAGGGCTGGCTCGCAGAACAAACATTAGATTCGTAAACAAAAAAATCTTTTGTTTCATTAGGATTTATCTCTCCTACTAAACCTTGCAACACCACAACCTCATTCCAATGATTTACTTTGGCATGCCAACGTGCTTCCGCCACTGCCTCCGGATTCGCATCTACCATAACACCGCGAAGTGGTTTTCCTCCCCGAACATGAGTCAGCCAGCATGTAAAATAACCTACATTACATCCCAAATCAGCAAAAGTCTCAAGTCTCTGTGGAAAATAATGGGATTCATAAAGATTTTGCTGACTAAACATCTCTTCACTCAAAACAACACTTTCAATTTTAGCCATTCGGTATTTCACACCACTTCCCGATAAAGTCTTCGTTAAAGGAAATAATTTCAGACTTTGATTCGCTAAACGAATGAAACCTAATTTTTTAACCCATTTTCTTGCACACGCACTACGCGACAGCCGAGTTATCCATTTTTGTATCATCTTCGTTTTCGATAAATTAAAAAGGAAGGATGCAAAAGATTATAACGAACATATTGATAGATTTTTAAACCCACATCCGCATACTCCAATTCCGGAAAATTTGTTTCTACAAAATTTCTCCACTGCTCATTTTCCCACTTAGTTTGATGCAATTCAATACCTTCATGAATGTCAGGAGTAGGAGTGGTAGAGGCGATAAAACAACCCCCAACCTCAAGATGATCACTAATATTACGAAATAACTGTAACAAATCCGGCGTAGCAATATGCTCCAAAACCTCCCATGCGGTAATCAGATGAAACTTTGCCTTACTCTTATCAAAATTCACTTGAAAGGGTTTAGTAATATCGCAGGTAAATAAATTACGATTGGCTAAAGTTCCCCAATTAGCACGCTTTCGCTTTAAGGAATAATCCGAACCTTCTAATCCTACACCTACCCAACATAAATTCAAAAAATCGTTAATCATTTGTCCACCGGAACAACCTAAATCCAAAACGTTGAGTGTTTGTTTGGGAAAAGAGTTACTTAATAAACGATCCATATGCAAAATAAATTTTTTGTTCGTGCTATTATTTTCTGCAGTGCCTTTAGGAGCGATATGATCAGGGGACTCAAACGCGATGGGATATTGAGTGATTACCTCAATACTTGGCTCCACTCGTTTTCTGCCAGTTTTACGCAAGGGCATAGCAAAAAACCCAATCCACTCGTAAACCGCTCGATAAATAATGGCATGAACCTCATTATAAACTCTGCGCCACTCTCCTACGAAAAGTAATTTAATCCCTTTTTTAATGTAAATCCACTTCATACCAATGACTCCTTAACGCGCTTATGCTTGTTCACTACCTTAAATTCCAGCTTCTGTCATTAAGATTTAGTTGCATTTTTGTAGTTAATCGGAATGATCCCATTTATGTTACCTTGGAATTTAAGCAGAAAGCTCGCTCCTATCTGGCATAAATTTGCTCCTTCTTTTACTGTTCGCAGAAAAATCGATGGAATCTACGTCTATTTTGATTTCCGGGATCAACCGCATTACTGTTTATCGCCCGTGTCCCAATTAATATGTTGTGAGCCAACGCTACTACCTCCTCAAGCTGTTAAAATTTGGGATGTTGGCTCAAACTCAGGAATTTTTTCTTTGAATGCTGCTCAAAAAGGCCATGAGGTTATTGCCTTTGATATTTCACCTAAAGCTATCAATCTCCTACGAAAAGGCGCTCGCGCCAACCAAGTAAATATTCAGACCGTGGAAGGTGCTTTTTCCGTTGAACCCTATTTTTATACAACACCCACTTCTTCCCATACGGAAAACCAAGCAATAAAAACCTCAGGTTCTGGACAGAGAAAAAGCATCACTTTTTTAGAAGCAGCTGAACGTTTTGGTATTCCTCAAGTCATTAAAATGGATATTGAAGGAAACGAAAAAGAATTTTTGCAATCTTCTACTTATCGAGATTGGCTCACTCAGCACAATATACTTTGGATATTTGAAATGCATAAATCCGAAGATTTTGAACTACTTAAAAATTGGAAAACGCACGAAGTGGATCCAATGCATTTTGCAGTCAACTTTAATTTCCATTAATACTTTCTATTTATCCCCATGAACCAAACACATTTAGTTACAGGCGCCGCAGGATTTATTGGAAGCCATTTGGTAGATCGATTGCTCTCGCTCGGTTACCGTGTCATTGGTATTGACAATCTCAGTCTGGGTCAGAAAAAAAATTTAACTCAAGCCTTAGCCCATCCCCATTTCATTTTTCATGAACAAGATTTAAATCAATTAGAAAATTGCTTACGGCTCATTGAAAAAGAAAAAATTGATACGCTTTGGCATTTAGCCGCTAATTCAGATATTCAAGCCGGTGTAAAAAATCCGGATATCGATCTTCATGCAACCTTTCTCACTACTTATAACGCACTAAAACTTGCAAAACACTTACAGATTCCTCATTTCGCTTTTTCTTCTACCTCCGCTATCTATGGTGAATTGCCTGGTAATATTGCCGAAAACGCTGGCCCTCTTTTCCCCATATCTAGTTATGGCGCCATGAAACTAGCTTCCGAAGCGGTTATTTCGGTTGCGCTTGAAAGTTACTTGCAAAAAACTTGGATTTTCCGGTTTCCTAATGTCGTTGGCCCCCGAGCCACACATGGAGTAATTTTCGATTTTATTAAAAAACTAAAAAAAACACCCACTCAATTAGAAGTTTTAGGTGATGGAAACCAAACCAAACCCTACCTCTATGTCACGGATCTTGTTAATGCCATGATTTTCATTCATCAAAATGCTCAAAAAGATCTTAACTATTTTAATATCGCACCCCAAGGAAGCGAAACCTCGGTTCGTCACATTGCTCAGACTCTCTTACAACACATTCATTCTACCGCTGCTATCACTTTTACAGGAGGCTCAAAGGGGTGGACAGGCGATGTTGCCAACTTTCGCTACGATGTTACAAAACTTTCCGAACTAGGTTGGATAGCTCAACTCACCTCCGATCAAGCCATCCAACGTGCCATTCAAGATATTTGGAATGAAAACAGCTAAGCAACTTCTGATTTTAGCTGGTGGACAAGGAACACGTCTTAAAACCGTTTGTGGTAACTTACCTAAACCTCTTATCCCCATTGGTGAAGTTTCTCTCTTAGAACATCAAATCCGTTTAGCAAAACGTAACGGTTACACATCTATTTGGCTTTTGGTTTACTATGGTGCCGATCAAATTCAAAAAACTTTAGGTAAAGGCGAGGAACTCGGAGTCCAACTAAACTATTACCAAGAAAAAACTCCTTTAGGCACTGCGGGAGCTGTTCTTCAATTATGGGATCATCTGGCCGATGAATTCATGGTTATGTATGGCGACACGATGATAAATTTGGATTTGCAACGTTTCGAAAATTATCATCATCAACACCAGGCAGACGCCACACTTTTTGTTCACCCTAACGACCATCCTTTCGACTCTGATCTTATTGAAACCGATGCTAACGATCGGATCTTAGCCTTTCACAATCGTCCTCACTCTCCAGGAATTTTTCGCCAAAATTTAGTTAATGCCGCGCTCTATTTAATCAAAAAAAAAGCTCTAAAGCCCTGGAAAAAAAATAAAAAATTTTTAGATTTCGGTAAAGACCTTTTTCCTGAACTTTTAAAAAAGGAGGCTTTTCTTCAAGCTTACCGCAGCCCTGAATACATCAAAGATATTGGCACTCCAGAACGATACCAAAAAGTCTGCCAAGAATATAATACCAAGGTGATTGAAAAGGCCTCCCTATCTCATTTACAACCAGCAGTTTTTCTAGATCGCGATGGCACTCTTAATGAAGATCGGATGGAAGGCATCACCCATCATGAACAATTATTTTTGCTTCCTACGGTTGCCGAAGCGATCCAAAAATTAAATCATCACGGAATTCGCACCTTGGTAATTACTAATCAACCCGTGATCGCTAAAGGGTTTTGCTCGGAAACCGATGTGCAAATGATTCACAATAAACTCGAAACTTTACTCGGACAAAATCATGCTTTTTTAGATAGGATTTATTTTTGTCCTCATCATCCTGAAAAAGGATTTCCCGGCGAACGCACTGAACTCAAAATCCCTTGTTCCTGTCGCAAACCAAATATTGGTATGGTAGAACAAGCCATTGAACAATTTCATATCGATCGAAAAAAATCTTGGTTCATTGGAGACACTACCACCGATATACAAACGGCAAAAAATGCTCAAATAAAATCTATCCTCATCCAAACAGGTCAGGCCGGACACGATAAAAAATACTCAGTAAAACCTAACTTCACTTTTGGCTCGTTACTTGAAGCTGTGGAGTTTATCATCCAACAAAATTAAACATGATCATTAGCAGCACACCACTTCGTATGAGTTTTGTAGGCGGAGGAAGTGATCTTCCTATTTTCTATCGCCAGTTTGGGGGAGCTGTCGTTTCTACCGCCATTAATCAATATGTATACGTCACGGTAAATCCTAAATTTGATCATAAAATTCGATTAAGTTACTCTCAAACGGAAGAGGTTGATAAGCCAAGTCAGATTGAACACCCTTTAGTTCGCGAAGCACTTAAAAAACTACGCATCCCAGGCGGTATTGAAATCACTTCCATCGCTGACATTCCTTCCAAGGGAACCGGCTTAGGCTCTTCGAGCGCTTTTACCGTTGGATTACTCAATGCTTTACACGCTTACTTATCACGTCACGTTTCAGCGAGTCGTTTAGCTGAAGAAAGTTGTGAGATTGAAATCGAACATTGCGGCGCACCTATCGGCAAACAAGACCAATATGCTTCCGCTTTTGGTGGACTAAATTTTATCCAATTCAATCCAGATGATAGTGTGCGCGTTGAACCTATCATTTGCCCCAAGAAAACGTTGATTCAATTGCAAGACAATCTCTTAACTTTTTACACGGGCGTTTGCCGCAGTGCCTCGGAAGTTCTCCAGGCTCAACAAAATGCTTTAAAAGAAAAGAAAAGTAAACAATCCACATTAAAAGCTATGGTAAAGTTAGCTTTTGCTCTAAGAAAAGAATTACAAAATAACCACCTGAGCGCTTTTGGTAAAATTTTAGATGAAAACTGGCAACTTAAACGCTCCTTAACACCACATATTAGCACTTCGCAAATCGATCACTGGTATCAACAAGCTCGCCAAGCCGGAGCTTTAGGAGGAAAATTACTTGGTGCCGGGAGCGGTGGATTTCTCACCTTTTACGCGCCCAAAGAAAAACATTCTGCTATTAAAAAGAAGCTGAAATCACTGCGCTCTATTCCTTTTCGTTTTGAAAGCCAAGGCAGTCGTATTATATTTATTCATAATCCATGAACTCTACTAAAATCGTCCAAGAATATTTAACTCAGTCTTTGCAAGCTATTAATGCATTAAATATTGAGCAAGTCACTCATGCCATTCAATTAATTCACGAGGCATGGCAAAATAACCGACAAATTATTATTTTTGGCAATGGTGGCAGCGCTTTGACCGCTTCTCATTATATTACTGACTGGAATAAATCTGCGATTTTAACCCATAGCAAAAAATTTCGCGGCGTTTGCCTAAACGACAACATGGGATTAATTACAGCTTACAGCAACGATATCTCCTACGAAAAAGTTTTTTCCGAACAATTAAAAAATGTTCTGGAACCTAAGGATTTAGTCATTGCCATTTCCGGCAGCGGTAATTCACCCAATATTTTAAATGCCATTAACTACGCTAATGAAAATGGAGGCACTACCTTGGGAATTTGCGGCTTCAATGGAGGCAAACTCAAGCAACTTGCCCAACATCATGTGTGGGTAAATATCAACGACATGCAAATCGTGGAAGATCTTCATCTAACTTTTGGCCATTTAGTTATGAAAACGCTTTGCCAAAAGTGAGCTTATGATTCATGAATAAGCTTCTTAATTTCCGTCACAAAATGATTTCCCGTTGCTTCCCAAGCATTCTCTTTTTCGAATCGATTTAAATCAAAACTATTGATGACTCTTTCGTTAGCACGAGATTGAATGATTTGACGTTCAATTTCCTTCTGAAATAAAGCCAAATCAAATTTAGTCACGTATTGAATCCAATCATGAAATACTCCAGGATAAGTTTCTACCTCATAAGCCACCACTCGATTTCCACACAATAAAGCTTCTGCCATGACACGAGGAGAACCCTCATGCCGACTCGGCATTAAAAAGACGCGACTCGCTTTTAAAAGACGAAATTTTTCTTCTTCTGAAACAAAACCCGGGAAAAAAACTTTATCCACTAGCTCTTGACTAAGTAAAGGCAGCAAATACTCTTTAATTTTTCCGACAACAACCGCTTTAAAATTCGGCACTCGCTCTGCTAAATATTTCAAAGCAGGAATAATATCATCGATTCCTTTTTGCCGATGCACACGACCCAGCCAAATCACATCATATTCCTTTTTAACCTCCTCAACCTTTTGCGCCGTTACCACATCCACCCCATAAGAAATAGGACTTATTTCATTCTCATTATACCCTAATTTCAACAATGGTTGTTTCATGCTAGGATGCAAATAAAATATTTTTTTATAAGGACATTTTTTAATCCAACGCAAAGCAAGCGATTGGCTCAACCAGTAATGTAAAGAAGGTAAACGCACCCAAGAAACATCCGCTCGCTGGCGAAAAATAATTTCTCGCAAACCAGGACATTGCATATGCCAAACTCCTACTTTAAACTTTGCTCGACACTTTACCATAGGCCAAACATCAAACCAAAAATCTGATACCGCATAAATTACGTCTTCTGTTTGTGCTTCTTGCTGAAGAATCTCTAAAGATTTCCAACATCGTTTAACATAAATTTGAAATAATTTAATTTGCCCGGATAATGTTTCATCACTCAAATTTGTCACGGGTTCGTCTTCTGTGAAATGCAATTGAAGAGGTAGCCGCCACTGCTGAAGATGGTTTTGCAATATTTTACCTCCTAACAAATGCACTTCAAAACCCTGTCGAATTAACGCCCGGGCCATTTCCCAAAAATGGATATCCCCACCAGCGATGTGCCCGCCAAATACGCCATTCGCTATAAAAAAAATTCTCTTCAATAAAATTCCCAGATTTAATTTAAAAAATTATTTTTTCTCTAATGATTGCACGGGTTGCCAACTCGCCACTAAATCCTCTTTTTCACCCTGCATCCAATGAAGCAAAACTCCATATAACAAACCCGCTAAAGAAACCCAACTGGCTAAAGGATGCCACCACCAGCGTAAATCTTTTGTCTTTCTCCAACCTTGCCACGCATGAAAAACAGGCCCTATAACTGTCAAGCAATAGAGACACCCTAACCAAGATGGCACTCGTGGTTTTTTTTCAGTCCAACTAAATCTAAACTGCTTGAAGATTTTAAAAAAATTACAAGTGGCTCTTACCCGTTTTCGCCAAAACTCATATAAAGTCATCGCATAATAATGATGCACTCCACGGCCTTGAATTCTTAACCAAGAACGTTTACCTGACTGAAATAAAAGCATGGCCACTTGAGTATCAGAAAAAAGCTGCTCTGCTTTGACCTGAACCAAATCTTTTCTTCGACAAAGAAACCCATTCGAACCTAAGGGATAAGCCAAACTTCCTTGGGGCATTGTCCAGCGCTCCACTTCACCTTCTTTGCCTAGAAACACTGGCTTTACACTCATAATCCAGCACATCGGATCGCTAATGTGCAATAGTTGTGTTAAATAAGCGCAAAGTGATGTCATTTTAGGTGAATCAAAATAATAGGCTTCAACTCCAAACGCCTCCTGATGATTTTCTAAAGCACGCACGGCTAATTCTAAGTAATCTGAATGAGCCAATTCATTATCCGCATCTAAAAATAAAACATAATCACCAGTTGCTTGTTCTAAAGCTTGGCGTTTGGCATCTTCCAGACTCCATCCCTTGTCATCAAAAACTTTAGCACCATAACTTTCGGCTACTTTGCGAGTATCATCTGTAGAATGCCCATCAACAACTAAAATTTCATAACATTCCCGAGGATAACTCTGCTGACAAAGGGAAGCTAAACAATTGCCAATAATTTTTCCAGCATTACGCGTTGGCATGACAATACTAATCTTCGGATAAGAAACCATAACTAATACACACCTTTATCTTGTTACCAAATGAGTTTAAATCAATCTTTCATTCAAGGTTATACATAAAATCTTGAATGGCACTTATAACATCTTCCGTAGTAATTTCTTCCATCCCACTTTTCAATCCTTTCGGAGCTTCTGTTTTAAACTCATAACGAAACCATGGTTCCCAACGTGCTTTACGAATCACTTTTACTTTTCCTGGATTCCATGGGCGGCACCACGTTGGATTGGTAAAACCCCACAGCGAAATTAAAGGACAATTCAATGCAGCAGCTACATGCCCAAAACCATTATCCACCGTAATCATCAACTTCATTTTAGTCACGAGCGTTGCCGCCTGATTAAAAGAAAGCTGAGCAGAAGAGTAAACCGAACCTTTGACAGAAGATTGAATCGTTCGTGCTATGTCTTCTTCTCCCTTTCCTCCAAAAATCCATACCGCATAATTCTGATTCACTAATTTTTGCGTTAACTCACACCATCGCTCCGTAGGCCATCGTTTCATCAAAGCAATCGGGCTTCCAGTCGAGCCTGGATGAAGCCCAATCCATTTTTTTTCGGGCTCATTTTTCAAAAGCAATTCAGCCTTTTGCGAAGATTCGTTTGATAAAAATAAATCATAACACAAACTCTGAACATTCTTTTTGGTCTGCCAATCAATTCCTAAAACCCGTAATAAATTCAAATTATTAATAACGTTATGCTGACTCTCATCGACCCACTCTTGATGATGATAAAGCCAATGAAACTGTGAAAAAAATCCGTTTCGATAGCGATGCCCAATCCTGAAACTTGATTTTAGTAAAAATGCCAAAACGCTATATTCGCGTCGGTAAGCAGGAAAACTTACTACCACAGCATCATAAACTTTTTTTCTAAGCGAAAAAATCTGCTTTAACACAAAGGGCACTTGTTTAACAAGTTTCCAAATACTCACATCCGAAATTTCCAAACTACTAACCTGATTAACCAAAGGGTTATTTTCGAAAATCCCTTTAACCCCTGCTTTTCGGCAAATCACATCAATTTTCAAATGAGGATAAGTTTCCTTCAACAAACGCAAAGCAGGCGTAAACATTAATCCATCACCTATTCCACCCGCCACTAAAACAGCAATGTGCGAAAAAGATTTAGAGATTTTTTCCATATCTTTTCCCATGATATCGTGCAATCAAAGTCAAAATTATTAAACTTATTCCCGAAACAATTCCCATAGTTGCAAGCAATTGATTTGGCGTTCTACCGTAAAAAAACAATAACAACCAATAAACTCCCCCAAAAGCACCATAGAAAAAAATAATTTTAAAATGTCGACTCGCTAATGCCCACATCGCAATCGGTTGCAAAAAAGCTACAAGCGCCATGACCCAGGCAAATTTTCCTACTAACAGTGCTGCATCAGGTTCTGCACGATTGAAAAGAAGTTGGATTAAGAAATGCCTTAATTCTCCAATACTTAACGCCCCTAAAACTAAGGCAATACTATATAAAATTAATAAAATTTTTTGTTCATGACCCATTCCGCCTTCCTTTTTTTCCGAACGTGAAATAAAAAGCGGCACCAAAAGCGGTCCAGCAAAATAAACCAAAGCCCTTCCAAACAATCCTGCTCCTGTGTATTTTCCAAACATCTCCTCTCCAAAATACCGTTGCGCAACCAAAATATCGCCTTGAGAAAAAGTGTAATTACCAAAAACAAAAGAAGCTGTAGCAATTAAAAAAAATAAAAACTCGCGACGATGCCCTGTAGAGTGAGGAATTTTAACTTTTTCTTTTGGCCTGCGATACCAAACCAAAAGCAATAAATTTGACAAAGCCGACACAGCCGTTGCATAAATCGCCCACTCTGCATAAGGCCAAAGCGCAGTAGTTCTCCAACCCCAAAATAAACGCAATATTACTCCGACCAATGAAACAAGCGCCAATCGTTTAAACCAACCCATGCCCGAACAAAAGGCAATAACAACATTGGCCCATAAATTAATCAGAACAATAACCAAAACAGCAATACCCAAACTAAATCGTGGAAAATGAAAAAAATAAGACAAAGGTTGAACTAAGATGATAGCCAACACCGAACTTCCCAACGTTATCCCAAGCAAACCTCGCTTCAAAGTTTGCAACATACGATTAAGTCGGATTTCATCACTTTGTCCCCGATAATGAGCCAAATAATGGCTAATCCCTAAGCAAAATGCTAAAACAGGGAGAGACAAAAACCCCATCAACCCCAAAGCTCCATTCATTAAACCAAATTCTGCTAATGATAATTGCCTGCCCATTACACCTTGAAAAAGGTAATTTCCTAACCCCACCAAAAAATTTGCAGCAGCCAAAATCATCCCACTCTGCCACAAAGCGCTTTTTTTCTTTTCACTCATACCTTTTTCACGATTCCACCCTTGCCAGACAACCCCTCTTTTCTTTAAAGAATTAAAAGATCCATGCAGCTCCTCATTCTTATTCCAGCTTACAATGAAGCCCAGCGCATTGGCAAAATGTTAACGCAATACATTTCCTACTTTCGACAAAAAATACCAGCTCAATTTGAAGTCTTAGTCGTTTTGAATGGGTGCGTTGATAACACTCGCGAGATCGTAGAACAACATCAAACCCAATTTTCCGAAATTCAATGGGTAGAATTCCCTAAACCGATCGGAAAAGGTGGCGCTTTGATCGAAGGACTCAAAGAACAACATCGCTGCGAATTTATCGGTTATGTTGACGCAGATGGCGCAACTCCACCCGAAGCCTTTTACGATCTTTTCTTAGCCTGCCAAAATGTCGATGCCGTCATTGGTTCGCGATGGGTAAAGGGTGCGAAAATTTTAAAACTTCAATCCAAACGAAGACGATTTGCCAGTCGTTGCTTTCATTATATTGTCAGACTTCTTTTCCAACTCAAAGTCAAAGACACACAATGCGGAGCTAAAGTTTTAAGAAGTTCAGCCGTCGCAACCGTGCAAAAACAACTTCTCATCTCCGACATGGCTTTTGACGTCAATTTACTCTTCGCCTTAAAACAAGCGGGTTATTCCACTCGCGAAATTCCTACTACATGGACCGATCAAAGTGGTTCCACTGTTCATCTCGCTCGCACCTCTCTTTCCATGTTGCTTTCCATCATTCGTCTTCGACTCCTTTACTCCCCCGCGCGCTATCTTTTTCCTTATTTTACATCTTTGGAGCGCTGGATTTACAAACGTTTTTATCGTTAGACTATTTCGAAGTAGCACGACATTCCAAGTCGTTTGATATCAAATTAATTCAGTCTCTAAATCCAACTCCTTCACAATCTCTTGCTTTTTTATGTGTCGACCATAAACCCATTCAAAAACAGGTGTAGCCATCAACGTTGTCACAATCGCCATCAATACCATCATCGAAAATAAAGCAGGCTGAATTACCCCATGTTGCAAACCAATATTAACAATAATTAACTCCATCAAACCTCTTGAATTCATCAAAGCTCCTACCGCCAATGCCGTTCGATTATCCTCGCCATGAAATCGCGCTGCCGCCCAACATGCCACACCCTTTCCCAAACACGATGCCCAAAAAATACCTATTGCAATCAGAAGAAATGGTAGGTTATTGACCATATCCAAACGCGTATTGAGTCCCGAAAAAGTAAAAAACATCGGCAACAAAAAAACTACCGTAAAAGGTTCCAATTGCCGTCGCAACTCTTGAGCAAAAAACCCTCTTGGCATAGCAATTCCCAGAAGAAAACCGCCAAACACCGCATGGATTCCGATAGTATCTGTGACCCACGCCCCCAACATAAATAACATCAAAACTATCGCCAAAACATCCGTTCCTAGTCGTCCCTCCCTTTCCACCCATCCACCCAAAGGCATCAACCACTTCCTAAAACAAAAAATCATAATCAACGCATAACCCAAGCCGCCAACTATTGCGATAATGGCCACACTGGCCCCCGCTCCAAAGCTGGCCAAAACAATCGCCAAAACACACCAAGCCACTGCATCGTCAATCGCACCAGCTGCTAAAGCCAACGCGCCCAAAGTAGTTCCCGAAAGTCCACGCTCATAAATAATTCGTGCTAACATCGGAAAAGCCGTAATCGACATAGCAGCTCCTAAAAATAAAATTATCTCCAGCAACGTTGCCCGTTGCGAAAATAAACCCGGCACCTTAATCAAAAAAAATGCTAACCCCGCACCAAGAACAAAGGGTGTCACCATGCCTGCAATCGAAACACTAGCAGCACTTTTCGCCCGCTCCCGAAAAAATTCCGCACGAAACTCCGCCCCCACTAAAAACATATACAAACCCACTCCCAACTGAGCGCCTACATATAAAATTTTCAAAGATTCCTTAGGAAAAAGATAAGCATGCACGTGCGGAAAAAATAGACCGAAAAAAGATGGCCCCATAAGAACACCCGCAATCATTTCCCCCACCACCTGCGGCTGCCCCAAATAACGTTGCGCCAATTTTCCCACCAAACGACATACCACTAAAATAAAAAACATCTGCAGAAAAAATGTGGCAGAAAATTTTCCTAGAGTCATAAAGTCACATTCACTTTATCTCATGCCCAAAAATTTACTTCAAAATTTATTAGCATGAATTTCTTCAGCTATCATCTTGCCCAACTTAATCGCTGCCTCTTTTTCCTCAATACAAATCGTCGTTGCACCCACCTGCTTCAACTCTTCCTCTTCTGCTAAATAGCGCGCGCGAACCAAAATTTTAAGTTCGGAATTTTGTTGTCGCGCCATTACTACCAAAGGCAACCGATTAAAAGAATGCGGCAACGTCACCACCAAATATTTCGCTTTCTCTACACCCGCCGCCTGCAAAATTTCTCGACGCGAAGCATCCCCGTAAATCGCTTGTTTTCCTTTCCCTCGCAAAGCTCGAACCGTGTCAGGATTTAACTCTATGATCACTGTTTTTAAACCACTCTCATACAACATCGTCTCAACGGCTTGCCCCACAGGCCCATAGCCTACGATAATAGCCAAAATTTCTTTTTCGTCTGTTTCAAAAAAAGGAGGCGTCTCATAACGAAACTTTCCCCTTTGAAAGCAACTCAATAATTTTGGGCGATTCTGGAAAAATTTTTCCCATCGATTTAATCCACGAAACCATAAAGGATTAATCACAATAGAAAAAATGGCGCTTGCAACCAAAACATGCCTTCCTTGTTCTGGCAAAAGACCAACGCGCAAAGCCAATTCAGCCAAGATAAAAGAAAACTCACCAATCTGCGCCAGACCCAAAGCTACCGTCAACGCCGTTCGCAATGAATAACCAAAACTCAAAACCAAAATCCACGCAACCAAGGGTTTAACAACCAAAATCACTCCCAAAACCGCACACACCAAAACCGGTTCTCGGATCACAAACATGGGGTCAAATAACATCCCCACTGAAACAAAAAACAAAACAGAAAACGCGTCACGCAACGGCAAAGCATCCGCCGCCGCCTGATGACTCAAAGGCGATTGCCCCACCAGCATACCCGCCAAAAAAGCGCCCAAAGCCAAAGAAACGCCAAACCCTTTCGCAGCACCCGCTGCAAACGCAATTGCCATCACCAAAACCGTTAAAGTAAACAATTCGCGCGATCGCAATTTTGCCACTCGCACTAAAACCCACGGTATAAAACGACGTCCCACAACTGCAATAATGATGACTAACAACAAAAATTTACCCAACGTGACACCCAACTCGCGCCACAAATTGTTCTCTGAACCTATGGTTTTAACCATTCCCATCTCGCCTAACACCGGCAACATAAGTAAAATGACTACTGTTAAAATATCTTCCACCACCAACCATCCCACCGCTACATGACCATGAACCGTTTGCAAAAGATCCGAATCCATTAACACGCGAACTAAAACCACCGTGCTCGCCACAGAAACTGCCAGCCCCAAAACCATTCCCTCTTGCCACTTCCAGTTCCACAACCATAAAAACCAAGTACAAACCCCTGTCGCTATCGCGCTCTGCAACAAAGCGCCCGGAATCGCAATCGCCTTCACTGCCAATAAATCCTTCCAATGAAATTGCAACCCAACTCCAAACATCAGTAAAATAACGCCTACCTCTGCTAACTGTTGTGCCAAATCGAAATCAGCTTCAAAACCAGGTGTATAAGGACCAATCAAAACGCCCGCTAATAAATAACCCACTATCGGTGACAAACCAAGCCGTTGCGTCAAAATTCCTAAAACCAAAGCCGCCGTAACCGCCACTGCAATAGTCGTAATTAAAGGAATATCATGCATAAAAAAACAAACTGTTTTTTAACACAATTTACATTCTATTGCTTTTAAATTTTTCTCTTGCACGATTTTATATGCTAGCCAAATCAAAAAAACAAATAGCTACAGAAGCAACTTTATTTACCAAACTCAAAAATTACCGAAGAAAAAATTAATATTCGTGATGAGCGCTTTTTAAGACATCGAATGTTTTTTTCTCAAAAACCGCCATCGACTCCAATCATCGAAAATAGAATAGCTAATGGGTGTTACTAAAAGCGAAAGTAACAAACAAAGCATCTGCCCACCAATAATCACCTTAGCCATAGAAGCACGACCTGCAGCCCCAGGTCCCTGTCCTAAAGCAATAGGTATCATCGATGCCACTAACATCATCGTAGTCATCAAAATAGGACGCAAACGCGCTCGATTCGCCTCCAAAATAGCTGTCTCACGATCTAATCCTCGTTCGCGTAAGGTATTGGTGTAATCAATTTGCAAAATCCCATTTTTTTTCACAATTCCAAATAACATAAATAAACCAAAAATAGCATAAATATTAAGCGGCTCATTTAAAACAATCATGGTGAATAAGGCAAAAGGCAACGAAAGTGGAACTGCTAAAAGAATAGAAATAGGATGAACAAAATTTTCAAATTGCGCTGCAAGAATCATATACATGAAAACCATAGCCAAACCAAAAGCGATAACAAAATTTTGCCCTGTCTCCTGCAGAGTTTTAGCGCGCCCTGTAAAGGTAATCGTATAGCCCGGCTTCAAATGCAAATCCTCTACGACTTGTCGAACCTCTGCAATTGCATCACCTAAAGCTTTATCCACCAAATTTGCCACGATCGTAACTTTGCGTTGCCGTTGAAAACGATCAATTTGATTAGGCCCTCGCGCCTCCTGAAATTGCACCAAATTTGCCATTTGCACCAAACCCCCTCCATTTTCTGATGGAAGACGCAACGTCATATTTTCTAACGCCTCCTGAGTGCTACGATCCCTGGGATCCGCACGAAGCCAGACATCATATAAATCATCGTTTTCTCGAAATGTCCCAACAATCTCTCCTCCCACTAAAGCTCGAAAAACATCGGCAATATCTTGCACCTGCAAGCCAAATTGACTGGCTTTAGTTCGATCGATATTAACTCGCAACTCCGGTTTTCGGTCCGCCAACGTTGAGTCCACATCTACAAAACCCGACCTTTCCCGCAACCGACTAATAATTTGGGAAGAATAAAAAGAAAGCTGACCCAAATCGGGACCCAACAAATTAAATTGAATATCTCCGTTCCTTCCTCCCCCTCCAATATTCGAAATGTATTGCACTGAAGAACGAACATCAGGAAATTGAGACAAAATACGACGCGCCATCCCCATCGCTTGCGCTTGTGTCCAACGCCGCGTTTTTCCTAAAATTTTTGACCACAACCCGCCCAACTCTGGCAAACGGCAATAAATAGAAGCTTGAGTCACATCACCCTCCCCTTTACCCAACCGCCCCGAAACATCGCCAATGGTAACCAATGTCTCGATAACAACGGGCTCACCATTCATACGAAGTTTTTTTAACTGCTCAACAATTTGCTCACCAATTTCCGTGCTCTTTTGCAAATCGGAACCTTCCGGAGTTTGTAGCGAAATTTCAAACTCACTCGAATCATCCTGTGGAATAAAAGTAAAGCGCGTCCACTTTCCGAGCAGTAAAATGGAAGCAAAACACAAACCCGCCGCAAGCATGATTATCCAACGATGATGCAAACTCCATTTTAGCAAACCCAAATAACGTTTTGATATTCCCTGCATGAACCGTCCTCCATGCGCCTTCTTTTCTCGCTCTTTTTCATTACTACTATGCTTAAGAAAACGCGAAGACAACATAGGCGTTAAAGTAAAAGAAACAAAAAGCGAAACCAAAATCGCAAAAGCAACCGTAACACCATAACTTGAAAAAAACATGCCCACACGACCCTTCATAAAGGCTAAAGGCAAAAAAATGACAACCAAAGATAAAGTGGTAGCCATAACAGCTAAAGCAATTTCCCGTGTGGCATAACTCGCCGCCCTTTTACCATCCCACCCCTTTTCTTCCATCGTGCGATGAATATTTTCCAAAATAACAATCGCATCATCGATTACAATTCCCACTGCAAATACCAATCCCAACATCGTAAAATTATTTAAGGTATAGCCCATCGCTCTCATCAAAACAAAAGTGGCAACAATTGAAGCTGGAATCGCAATACAAGCAATAACCGTTCCTCGCCAATCGTGCATAAAGAAAAAAGTCGTTAAAGCCACCAACACAGCGCCCAATAACAAATGAAAATTTACCTCCTCTAGAGAACGCTTAATAAAACGGGATTGGTCCCGTATCACTTTCATATTAAAATCATTCGGCACCACGGCCTTCAATTCTTGCAACCGCTCTTTTACCGCATCAATCACCTTGACCGTATTACTTCCTGACTGTTTGCGCACCACCAAAGTCACACAATTTTCACCATTTAATTCAGATAATGACCGCGGCTCCTCCACAGAATCTTCTACCTTTGCCACATCTTTTAAAAAAACAGGTTGCCCCCCAAAATTAGCCACAATCAAATCATTAAAATCCTCCACCGATTGCATGCGTCCCAGCGTTCGCACTACCAACTCGCGTGGTCTTTGATTCAAACGCCCTCCCGGCACCTCAAGATTTTGGCTCTCCAGCGCTTGACGCACCTCCTCAATCGTCAAATTATAAGCGCGCAATTTTTCAATATCGACTGATACTTGCACAGCTCGAGTGCGAGTTCCTACCATACCTACCGATCCCACATCGGGTACCGTCTCCAAATTTTGTTTAATAGATTTATCAGCAATATAACTAATTTCTTTTAAATCGCGTGGCGCACTAATACTGATCGAAATCACAGGTACCGCATCCAAATCAAACTTATCAATAATAGGAGACTCTGTTCCCTCAGGCAAAGTTGATAAAATAGTATTGACCTTATCCCGCACATCTTGAGAAGCGACATCCCGATCACGCTCTAAAACAAATTGAATCGTAATCCGTGAAACACCCTCTGTCGTCACACTACTCAATTCATCAATCCCTTGAATCGTATTAATAATTTCCTCCAAAGGTTTTGTCACACTGGTTTCCATCTCTTCTGAAGAAGCACCCCGCAAGGTTGTTGTTACCGTAATAATAGGCAACTCAACATTCGGATATTGATCCACACCCAACTCATGAAAAGAAAACCATCCCAATACCACCAAAAATAAATTAATCATTGTAGCAAATACCGGTCTTTTAATACAAAGATCTGCAATGCCAACCCCTTTACTTTGGCCAACTGAAGAGGAACCCCAATCCTTTTGAGCCTCAGAAAAACTCATAAATTCTTTTCTTCTTCTAAGTAAGAGGAAGACCGATTTTGAACCGTAATCAAAGCATGATCAATCAAACTATTTTGACCTGTAACAATAACCTTTTCACCCTCCTCAATCCCTTCCACTTCTTGCAAACCATTACGAATCTGCCCTATTTTCACCTGACGGCTCCGAGCTTCATTGCCTTCGGCAACAAAAACCTTGGTAACCCCAGCAAAATTGACAATCGCCTCCAAAGGAACCACCGTTGTTTTCACTGCTCTCTCCAAAATCATCACACCCCTTGCAAAAGTATTGGCTTTTAAAGATAGCCCTTCATTCAACACGGCTGCCGCCACATCAAATGATCGCGAGGTTGTTACTATCGCTGGATTAATCAAATAAATCTGTCCCTGAAAAATTTTGTTGGGATAATTATCCACACCCAAATTCACCGCTAACCCTTTTTTAATTAAAGAGGCATAACGTTCCGGAACTTGAAAAACAAACTTTAAAGTCGCGTCATTCACTACCCTAAATAAAGGCGCCCCCACTTTGACAAAATCCCCCCGCTCCACAAATCGTTGAGCAATAGCTCCAGAAAAAGGTGCTTGGACATGCGACCGCTCCACATTCAAACGCGCCACTTTTTCTGACCCTTGAGCCGCTTTCACCTCGGCTTCCGTCTGATCCCTTTGAGCCTTCGAAGCGTCTAACTCGCTAATAGAAACTGCACCACTTTTTTGCAATCTTTGGATTCGATCAAAATTCTTGCGTGCATTCTCTTCTGTCGCCTCAGCTCGGGCCAAATTACCCATCGCCTGCTCCAATTGTGCCTCATACACCGCCCGATCAATCGTCGCCAAATCCTCTCCATATTTGACCCGATCACCAAAATCAACTAATGTTTCCTCTACCGTTCCTTCTACCTGCGCTGCAATCGTTGCTTCATCAATCGGATACAACGTTCCAATAACAGGAAGTGTTTTATCCCAAAAAACATTAGTTACCACTGCAACCTGCACCGACGTCACCGAAGGCTCCACTATCGTATTTTGCGATTTCTTCCCCTCACACCCCACTAACCATCCACATACGATTGAAAGGACTAAAAAATAATGTCGTTTCATATTTTTTTCCGAGCCCCATTTAAAAACAATTCAACAATTCTTTTTGCTTTAGCACAATTTAAATGCCCCCTTGGAATGAGCAATTGAGTGCGAATTTGATGACTAATAGCCCCATAAATACCATGCGCCAACTCCAATGTGCTATATCGCAAATCAATCTCTTTACGCTTCTGAGCTTGTCGAATGAAACCATACACCAATTCAAAATTTCGCCTCCTTTTTTCTTTATTAATCGAACCCCGTGGAATCTCCTGAGGTGCAGCAAAAACCGTTGAAAAAATCAAACGAGTAAGATCTTTATTATCCTCAGCGAAACGAAATAAGGCAGTTGCCAAAGCCACCAAAATCTCTTCGCACCGGCTTTTGTGTTTGACTCTTTCAGACATCAAACGAAAACATTCATCATAAGCAAAATCCAAAATCGCACGAAATAAGCCCGCCTTACTCTCAAAATAATAATAAAGCGTAGGCTTGGATAAGCGAGTCGCCTTCAAAATATCTTGCAAAGAAGTGCCAGCATAACCCTTTTGTGCAAAAGCGCCAATAGCGGAATCCAAAATAATCTGTCTCGCGCAAGAATCAGCTTTCATATACCGAACGGTAAGTATATTTTATACTCTGTCAAGAACTGCCCATTACTTCTCAAAGAACTTACACCCAAAATCTGTTAATAATTCCAACCCGTAAAAATATCAAAAACTGCCTAATCTTGCTTTTTAACTTTTCTTTTGCATGTTTTTGTATGCCAGCAAAATCAAAAAAACAACAAATGGCCGCAGGCGCTGCATTGTCAGCCAAACGTGGGAACCGACCCAAATCATCACTCAAAGGCGCTTCACGCGGCATGTACAAATCCATGAGTGAAAAACAATTGCGAGATGTGGCAAAAACCAAAAGAAAAAAACTACCCAAAAAGAAAAAGTAAATTTTTTACTAATGACCATCCTAATCAATATTTTTTATTTAACCTTGTTAATCCAATAATTAAAACCATTAAGGTAAAAAGCCAAAATAAGTTATTCCACAAAAAAACGTTCGAAATACCAACCTCCCATAATACTGATGCCGGGAGCAACTTTGTAAAACCATACTGGAAATCCTTTTAATCGATAATCCAAAGATTAACAACGCAACAATGAATATTCTATCTTCGCGATCTTCGGCGCGATGAAAAATGGCCACGCCGCGAAGAACGTGAACGAGAAAATTTAATTGTGGGAGAAGCTGAAGTCAAAATTTCGGTGTTTTCTGCTTCCCCTAAAGCGCCAACCCCATCACCATTCTCCTCGATTCGTTTGCGCGTCAAACCTCTGCCAATAAAACGTTCCAACGAATGCAGCACACTGTAATCCTCAAAGGTCACAAAACTTATCGCTTCACCGACTGCTTGAGCTCGACCCGTACGGCCAATGCGATGCACATAATCTTCAGGATGCTTGGGGAAATCATAATTAATCACATGCGAAATGCCATCCACATCAATGCCGCGCGACGCGATATCGGTTGCAACTAAAACACGCACTTTTCCTGATTTAAAATTTTTCAAAGCCATTTGACGCTGACTTTGCGAACGATTCGCGTGCAAGGTTGCTACGCTAATTTTTTCGTGCCGCAGCTTTTCCGCCACGCGATCAGCTCCATGCTTAGTGCGAGTAAAAACCAGCACCATGTTAAAATCAGGATCACTTAATAAACGAAGCAATAACGACGTTTTTAAACGAGGTGATGTTTCATAAACAAACTGTGTGACTGTTTCTGCTGGATTCGAGCGACGCCCAATCTCTACTAGTTGCGGATGATGAAGAAATTCGCGCGTCAATTTCTCTATTTCTTGAGATAAGGTTGCAGAAAAAAGCAGAGTTTGACGCTGTTTCGGAAGCCGCTTAATCAATCGCCGAATCTCAGGAAGAAATCCCATGTCCAACATGCGATCCGCTTCGTCTAACACTAAAAATTCAAGCCCAGAAAAATTAGCATGGCCCTGCTCCATTAAATCTAAAAGCCTACCCGGCGTTGCAATGACAAGTTCCACACGATTTCGTAACGCTCGAATTTGCGGCTGCTCTCCCACCCCACCATAAACAGCCGCCATTTTCAACGAAAGATATTTCGAGTAAAGGCGCACAGATTCTTCGATTTGCACTGCCAACTCACGTGTTGGAGCCAAAATCAAAACCCGCGTAGTCTTCACTATGCCTTTAGGAGGTTTATTAACCAACTGCGCCAAAATCGGCAAAACAAAAGCCGCCGTTTTTCCGGTGCCTGTTTGTGCAATGCCAATGACATCTTGACCCAGCAAAATTTTAGGAATGGCCGCAGCTTGAATAGGAGTAGGCTCAGCATAGCCCACTTCCTGAATTGCTCGATCAATGGATGAGCCAAAACTAAAATCGCAAAAGGGCATAGCAAACCTGTCTTAAAATAAAGAAATTTTTAAGCAAAAGCTAAAAACTATCGATGACGATGGCCGCCACCGCCGCCAAATCTACGTCCACCGCCGCCTCTTCTTTCTCCACCACCACCGCCTGGAGGACGATCTTCACGAGGTCTTGCGAGATTCACCGTAATATTACGTCCATCTAAAGCGGTTCCATTCATAGCATCGATGGCTTTCTGCGCCTCTTCAGCAGAGCCCATCGTAATAAACGCGAATCCGCGAGGTCGACCGCTCATGCGATCCATCATCAAATTTGCTTCTACTACTGTGCCATGCGCGGCAAACGCATCCTGCAAATCATTTTCGGTTACATTATAGGAAAGATTTCCCACAAAAAGTTTTGTACTCATGTATGTCTATTGTCTTAGACTCTGCTCTGCACTTTCCAAACTGTTCCCGTTCATCGGATTTCAAATCAACACTGAAACAAGTTCACCTGAAGATTTACCATGCTTTGGACGCCCTCAACTATCTAATCAATCCTTATAAAGTGGCCTCTTTTTGCCGAATAGCAAGCGTTTTTAAAAATTCTTCTTCTAATTCACTATTAACATCCCTCTACTTTTCAATCAAACCAGGCACTGATCCATAACCAATAAAGCGACTACTAGATTGCTGGATTCGGGAAGGAACGGGAAAGCCGGGAAGGTTAAAATCAAACACGCTCACCCCAAAGCGCTGAACGCCATTATAAGTACGGCCATCACTAGCACCCACCATAACTCGTTGATTGTCTTTTTTCAATCGACCTAGGTAAAACATAACATGCGTAATCGGCGGATCTCTTTTAATATCATAAGTGCCCACCCAAAACATCACATCACCCGGCTTTAATGCATCAAGCTCAAACGTGTCCTGAGCTGTGCTATTCACCGCATGAAATAAGTTAGCTTTTCGTACCCAGTGATATTGTTCCGACGAAGAGCGAGGCACCTTTTCTAAACCTGCTTGGGTCAAAACATAATAAATCGTTCCCGAACAATCCATGCCACCCTTCTTGGGATCTGCACTTCCATAAGTATAGTTCAAACTTTGCGTTGTTAAACCAAGCGCCAAATTTAAAATTTCTTTAACGGGTTTTGAGAGTTGATCAAAACCCTGAATTTCCTCAGGTGCCAAGGTAACATTCGGCCCCTTTTCCGCGAAAAGCGAAAAGATAGTAAAAATGTTAATCAAAAAAACAGCGTATCTCACCTTTTCAAATTAACAAAAAATATTAAGGTGTCATGCATCTTCCCATGAAAAAAAATTGTCCTGTTTTCTTTTCGCGAATCGCAAACAAAAAAGGATGCTCTGCATGAAAAAATTTTATGGGTTCCGAATTAAAACGAGCAGTTGCGATCTCCAAAGTCATGGCCGTAGCTGCTGCCGCCTCAGTTCCTTTCTCATTCACTTCGATAAAAGCTTGATGGATCACATCACTAATTTTAAGCGGTTTTTTAGCCATGGCCGAAAAATCGGCGTTATCTGTAAAAGCTAATTTTAATCCCATCCGCTGAAGATGATCATTCGCTAGCACTTTAAACTCCTGCTTAAAACGCGGCATCCGAAAATGAACTATTTCAGATGATAAAGCCTTTAACAAATCCTCCAATCGATCCACTGATAACTGCCTCTCCCAATCAGACAACCCGGTGCGATCTTTAGGTAGAAAAATAAGCATCGAAAACTGTTCCCCTTCATAATCCAATTGCACGACTTGAATGTCCTCTTTCTCTGCGTAAAGCATCCTACGCTTATCCGCAAAATAAGTTGCCATCACTTCTTTTCCATCGGCACAATAAAACGGTTCTTTTATAGATTGCACATCAAACGGGTCATGCCATTTCCCCAAAAAATAAATCGCATTCGCAATCACCAATTCCGTAATGGGTTTGACCGAACCTGATGACAATAAATCACGAATTTTTTCTTTCGTTCGCTTTCCCACCCACTGATTAATTCCATTTCTAACTTTTTCCGTTTCATTTCGAAAATCAACAGACTCGATTTGCACCAAAGTCTGCTGCCGAGCTCTTTTTTCAAACTCCGGCAATAAGGCCAATGTTTTTTCCACCCACATACCATTGGCAATCTGTAAAATCACACCCTCGCTATCCACACCCTTTTTAAACAGCGCATCGGATCGAAAATGAAAGATCGAATTAATCTCCTCCAATGTCTTACCTTTAGCGCCCAAAGCACAAACTGAAAAAGTTTCCGAAAAACTATAAGGCGAAAAAAAGAAATTATCCGAGGAAGAGAAAGCAAGTTGCTGATAAAAATTTACAGCAAAATCATTCCCATCCCCCGCATGTGCTTGCTGATTAAAATTTTGGAAACAAGAAAACATCATCACTATAGCCCATTGTCCAAAAACTCTCATTAATATGACAATACACAATGGACACACTAAAAACAATTTAGGAAACCAAATTTTACAATCTTTTTACACCATCAATCAGGCTCTCACGATTGTTAAGGCGTATCGGTCCTACCCAGATGACAACAACTTTTCCCGCCAAATTTAAAATAAAGAAACCCAGCGATTCCTCCAGCTAAAGAACCTTGAATCACCGCACTGATAGACCAAGCCAATGTCAAATTAGGCGGAATCGGCTGGACAGCATATCCAATTAAATTACCCGCAACTACCACTAAACCAACCAATGCACCAATACCTAACCCGCACTTCGGTCCAAAAGCCGCTCTCGCTACCAACAAAGTAATGGCAAAAGCGCTCAACGCTTGACCTACTAAAATCCATTTAAAATAACTCTCCATCTCCGCCTCAGGTCGCCACAATCCCATCGTCGCCGCATAAGCATCTTTCAAAATGATACCATGAAAAACCCAATCATAAACAAAAACAAAAATAAACACACCGACAAAAGCCAAGATTAATGCCTTTAATTTCATAAAATTTCCTTTCTGTAACAGAAAAGAATAGCCCTTTAGTATTTTAAAAAACAATCCATTTCTTTACCCCCGCCAATCCATTCATTACACAAAACTCAATCTGCACAATTTTTTCACAAACCTTTTACAAAGTTCTGACAACTTACTTTAAAAAATAAGTAAAGTTCTTGCATTGAATTTCCTTACCTCCAACATACCTACCATGAAAGGGGCTTGACCAGATGTTCGTTAAGCCTCTTTTCTTTTATTAAAAAGATTTTATGAAAAAAATTCTGTTTCTATTCAATCCTCTTCTTCCAAATTTTAGTTTCAGCTAAAACAGATCGCTAAAAAGAAGATGTTATTTTGACGAAATTGATTAATCGGAGTAGTTTTCAACAAACCACATAACAGATTTAACTTTGTCATGATCACTCCTCAAAAAATAACAAGTATAGGCTTAGCATTATTATTTTTGATTATTGTTATAATTTTCACTACTGGCTGGCCACTAGCGCGTTATCAAGAAGGGCTCAAAGTGCCACGTTGCGATACGATGACTATTAATGGAAACAGTCTTAGTAAGAAAATGAATAAAGAACAACAAGATGAGTTTACTCACCTTGCGGTAAATTTATGGACTATGCCTCGAATTTCTTTCTCACGCTTCCCTAGTCCCGATTTTACAATTATCGGTATTACCCGTACTTCTAAAAGACTTGTGCACTACTCTGTATACTTAGATGAAAGATTTATTTATGACGGTCTCCCTCTTGATGCTGAAACTGAAATGATGATGGGAAAAACTCCTAAAGTTTATAGGTTAAATAAAAGAATGCACCAACTTTTAGTCTCTCTCACAAAGAAAAAGCCATCAGCAGACTAATCACAACTTTTTTACAAAACTTTTACCGATTTAGGGCACATCAATCGCATAGTTATGACATCTTATTGCCATGAACACTTCCGAAATCACCAGCCCTCTACTCCCCCAAGTTTCTCATTTTAAAACGATCTCGAATTTTAAAAAACATTTTCCCCTGCTTTATCGAAAACACCAATCCCTACGCCGATGGCCAAAGCGATCCTCACTCCTCTGTTCTTTTCATTTTAGTCGCCATTCCAGAATTGTGGATTCATCAAAAATGTTTCAAAGCCCTCGCTAAATCTTGAGCTAACTGCTTACTAAGTAGCTCGGCCCCTTTTTGGTTAAGATGTCCTTTATCAAAAAAAAGTCGCTTATCACGAAAAACAGGGGCACTTAAATAATCCAAATAAACACAGCCTTCCCTCTCAAAAAAATTTTCAATCTGCTGATGGTAAGCGTTCGACGTCAAATAATCATAATGCGGATAATCAATTACAAAAACCTTAATCCCATCTTTTCGAGCCGCTCTCGCTGTTCTTAATACAACTTTCAACGGATCCGTTAAACGAAATTCTGCTACTTCGTCCGGCTCTTTAAATTCTTTTGGCGTTCCATCTAAGGCTCTATATCCACCATCCGCAATTTCCTCCAACTCACTTTCGTAGGCACTCTTATCCCAAAATGAAAAATCAAAATTATCAACCCATTCTCGAACCTCAGCCCGATAACGCACTAGTGGCAAAACAGAAGCCATAGCATAACCCAAACCCTCTTCCAAAGTAACAGTTGAATTTTGAAACATCCAAATTAAATCCCACGGCTGCAAAAACAGTCGATGAACCCGTTGCTCAGCATCTTTTTCATAATCCAACTCAAGCCATTCCGGATCCGTTTGAAGCAATAAAACTTTAGGATTTCGAGATCTTACAAAATTCTTATAAAGCAACCCTATATCACTGCTGGTTACTCCGGGAATTGCCAAATTATAGGAACGGAAAGAAAAACCGGCTCGTTTCAACATGGAATCCAACACAGATGGAACCACATCACAAGCCGGTCGAGAATTACCCAAAATAACCAAATTAACTTCATCATACGATTTGAATTGATCCACTTTAATTAAAGCATCATTCGTATGTTGACGCTGATGAATCAAAAACCAAGCCCAACCATTCATCAACACAAAACCAGAAATAATAATCAGCCAAAATCGATAAGCAGCAAAAAAGCGTTCCATTTAAAATTGAAAATAAATAAAAGGTTGATTATCGGGAGCAAAAATAATGATAACAAAAATCAATAATACCACTCCTACCGCTAATATCCAATCTGGCAACGACCACCAAAAACTTGGTCGCTTCCAAACTGCAATGACATGACCTGCCAAAGAAACAAAAAGAATCACAAATAAAAAAGGATGTTCCTCATGAATAGCTTTCCAAAACTTTTCTTCAAACAAGCCTGTCATATCCTGACTAACTTGATAAAAAACTAACTTAACATCCTGCCAAGATTCCGCTCGAAAAAAAATCCACCCAACAAGACACAAATGGAATACAATCAAAATATTTAGAAAAGCAGGTAACCGAATTTTCAAAGAACTTGCCCAATGATTTAAGATTAAAAGCACTCCATGATAACCACCCCATAAAATAAAAGTCCAATTTGCTCCATGCCATAAACCCCCAAGCAACATCGTAATCAAAAGATTACGATTTGTCATCAAAACCCCCTCCCGATTTCCACCCAGCGGGATATAAAGATAATCGCGCAACCATCGCGAAAGCGAAATATGCCAACGTTGCCAAAATTCCCGAAAACTTTTTGCTAAATAAGGAATGTTAAAATTATGCAAAATATCAAAACCCAACAACAAGCCCACTCCCCTCGCAATATTGGAATAACCGCTAAAATCAAAGTAAATCTGAAATGCAAACCCATACACCGCCAGTAGCGTGCCCAATGGCATCGCCTCATCCAAATCCTCAAACACCTCATCGACATAAAACCCCAAAGAATCCGCCAGAATCACCTTTTTAAACAAACCCAAACCAATCCACCATCCTCCTTCCCGCCAACGAATCTCACTCCACTTCGGGCGCTCTCTAAATTGCGGAACCAATTCATCAATCCGAAAAATAGGCCCCGCTAACTGATGCGGAAAAAACAACACAAACAAAGTAAAATTGCGCCACGACTGAATCGGTGCATGTCCCTTATAAATATCCACCACACAAGCAATCAATTGAAACGTATAAAACGAAATTCCCAACGGCAACAAAATCTCTGGCAAACTCCAAACCAGTGGCCGACTTCCCACAAGATCCACCAATTTTAAAATATTCTCCAACAAAAATTCCGCATACTTATGCCAAGCCAAAAAAGTTAGATCAAAAATAAGAATAAAAATCAGCAAAGTCTTAGAATGTCTCTTGGCCACCGCAAGACTCACCCAATAATTCAAAGAGATCACCCCAACAAAAATAATCGCATAAGCTAAACTCCATACTGCATAAAAAGCAAAGCTGCTAATTAAAATCCAATTCAACTGGCTACGACGATCCACCAAAGACCAATAAACCCCAAAAACAATCAGAAAAAAGAGCGCAAAGGAAATAGAATTAAAGAGCATCGCAATTTAAGCAAAGATTAATTCCTCCACTTTCCCCACAATTTAATCGAACGTCAAGCCTAGGTCATGTTAGTACACTAAGGCATTCGCGAAAAGAAAGCGTCACCCCCTGCGCTCCGAGCAATTTCTGCTAAAGCAACCTGATAACGATAACGCGCTTGCAATTCATTCAAACGAGCGCGATTCAATTCCGTTTGGGCATCCAAAGTTTCCAGTTGCGTACCGGCTCCCGCTTCAAAACGCGATCCTGCCAAACGCAACGCTTCATCAGCCAATTTTACATTGCCCTTTTGCGATTCGACCAGCTCTGCAGCCTCAACAAAATGAGAGTAAGCCGTGCGCACTTCCAAATCGATCCCACGCGCCACGTCTTCTTTATTCACAACGGAAGATCGCCATTGCGCTCGTGCTTGATCTACACGCCCTTTAGTTTCCAACCCATCCCAAATATTCCAACTACCTTGAACACCCGCTGTGTAACCTCCATCATTAGCATATAATTCATCCGTAAAATTTTCATGTGAATAACCATACGTAGCAAACGCTTCCAATCGTGGATAATAACCTGAACGCGCCACACGAATCGCGACAAGTTGTGAGCTAACCCCCAACTTCGCCACTTGCAAGGCTGGCCTCTTATTAAAAGCAGACATCAATAAAGGACGAAGTTCTACCTTTCTCGGTTTGACTTCCAAATCCCCAACTACCTCCAAAGTGTCTTCATGAAAATCTTCGCTCTCCGCTCCATCAATCGCCAACAATTTAGCCAGCTGT
The DNA here is from genome assembly GCA_019694135.1 of Verrucomicrobiia bacterium. Classification (NCBI taxonomy): domain Bacteria; kingdom Pseudomonadati; phylum Verrucomicrobiota; class Verrucomicrobiia; species Verrucomicrobiia bacterium. The sequence continues at coordinate 94,165 of JAIBCM010000001.1, forward strand.
CGCAATGAAATGCGATACTGATTTTTGGCATCAATCAATTGCGGCTTCGCATTAGACACCGCCACATCGGCCCGCAAAACATTAAACCGAGCCACCGTTCCCGCTTCGAGAAATTTTTTCTGCCGATCCAGTTCTGCGCTTAGTAAATGAATATTCTGTTCCTCAACTGCAATGCGAGCGCGATTGACAAGAACCGTATAAAAAATTTGACGCACATTAAACACCACATCCAAAATGGCTTCTTGTAATTGATAAAAACCAGCTTGTTCACCTAATTTCGCTTGTTCAATACGCGCACGTGTCTCTCCCCCATCGTAAAGCAGTTTAGAAAATCGTATACCTACCTGCCATTGCTCATCGGTGAATTGATCAAAATTCGGTTGCGAAGAAAAATCCTGACCTTCCAAACTACTGCTTCGAGAACTAAAATTCCGTCCTGAGTTTCGACCCAATAAATACTCATCGGTTTGGGTAAAACTACCTTCCAAAGTCAAGTGCGGTAGTGCCGCAGCCCGCACTTCATAAGTTACCCCCGCCAAACGTTGAATTTCTGCCTTGGCCTTCAATAAATCCGGATTTTTTTCTAAAGCGCGAGTAACGGCCTCAGCTAAAGTAAACTTCATGGGTTGCGATGAAGAAACTATCTTATTATCTTGAGTCCAAGCGTTTTGGCTAAAAATAAAAAATAAAAAAAATGCATTCCAAAAAAAATAACGGCTCATTAGTATTTCTTTATACAGAATTTTGTGAAGGCATAAATAGCATTTTCTGGTTTCTTTTAACATTGGCAAACTCGGATAAATTCAGCTTAATGGTAAAACACATTTATGTTAATTCAATCTTTCACCCCCAATTTTCGTGACGCTTTGCGATTTTGGATGAAACTAGGGTGGATTAATTTTGGTGGACCTACTGGTCAGATTGCCATTTTGCATCATGAACTAGTCACTCGTAAAAAGTGGATTGAAGAAAACCATTTCCTACACGCTCTCAACTTTTGCATGATATTGCCGGGCCCTGAAGCACATCAACTTGCGATTTATTTGGGTTGGCTGCTGCATGGAACTCGAGGTGCGTTAGCTGCTGGCATTTTTTTTGTTTTGCCTTCCTTGATCATTCTTTGGCTATTGAGTTATTTTTACGTTTTATACGGTCAAATGCTTTGGGTCAGCTCTATTTTTGAAGGATTACGAGCTGCGATTTTAGCCATTATCGTAGGAGCTGTAATACGACTAGGAAAAAAAACAATACAAAATAAAATTTTAGTGCTTATTGCATGGTTCGCTTTTTTAGGATTAACCCTTTTCAAGATTTCTTTTCCGTGGATTATTTTATCTGCTGCGGCAACGGGTATCATTTTTAAAAAAGAACTTTCCCTTTTGCCAACAACTCCTCTTACTGGTCCTGCTGCCTTAGTTTTAGAAGAGAGATTTAATTGGAATCAATTTTTTAAAACTCTTACTTTGGGATTATTGATTTGGTGGGGACCGATTTTATTGGCTGGCATTCTAGCTGGTTGGCAATCAGTTTTTTTTCAACAAGGTCTTTTTTTTAGCAAAGCAGCCTTAGTCACATTTGGCGGCGCTTATGCCGTCTTACCTTATGTTGCCCAACACGCAGTTGATCAATTTGGGTGGCTTACTCACGCTCAAATGATGGATGGTCTCGCTCTGGCTGAAACCACGCCAGGCCCTCTAGTCATCGTGCTACAATTTGTTGGTTTTTTAGGAGGTTGGCACAAAGCCGGTTCTTTGCCTCCTTTACTTACAGCTACATTTTGCTCTGGAATTACCGCTTGGGCCACATTTGTGCCAAGTTTTTTATGGATTTTTCTGGGTGCTAGCTATACCGAAAAGTTGCAACAGAAAAAAAATTTTGTCGCTGCTTTAGCGGCCATTGCTGCTGCCGTTTTAGGTGTTTTAGCTAGTTTAACATTTTGGTTTGCTCAAGCCGCATTCTTAAAAGAAGGCAAAATTAATTTTTTCGTTCTTCTTACTGCCGGAGCATGCTTTTGGCTTTTAAAACGTTTGGAGTATCGCGTCGTGCCCATTATTTTATTTGGAGCTTTAGCAGGAGCCGCAAAATTTTATTTCCTAAGCTAAAAACTACTCAGCCTTGCCAAATTAATGAATGTTATCCTCCACCACTTTTTGAATTTCCAAATAAGTGCGGGAGCGAGAAAGATCACGATCCAAAAAACGAGTGGAAATTTGTAGCTCCTTCAAAACCCAAACATTCCCTATTTTTTGCACACCATTAACTTCAATACGTTTGGCAATTTGATTGTTTTGATTATAAAAATCAGCGCGCATCAAAACATAATGTTGCTGACTCACCCAAAATCTGACTTTTGAAAAAGATGAAGTTTTTTTCACTGGAAACGCATCCAAAACAAAAGCAGCCTCCGTTTTAAAAGAATCTACATCCACCTTTTCTATCTTTGGCCAACTCAGAAAATCCAGCGCTAGCTCTTCATAAGTCAAATCCGTTCTTAAAATCGATTGATTCCATTGATCAACAGGCAATTCCCCCCAAGGTTCTCGATCCTGAGAGCGAGTCAAAACATGTGAGCCTTGAGGATCATAAGTCACTCGAATCTTTTTGGAATTATCTTCTGTTTTGAATTCATACTCCATTTCATAAGGTTTTGTCTTCAAAGACAAAGGCCAACGTTCATTCCGGACTCGTAAAATACCAACCATGGTAAAAGGTTCCCATTTCATATTGGCCCAAACTCGCTTGATAATAGTAACTGTTGAGGGCAAAGATTTTTCCTGAGTCGTGTCAGGAGAAGCTTCCAAAATAGAGGAGACCAAACTCGAAAGAATAAAACTCATGATGAAAAGTGCTTGTTTCTTCATAGTCATTAAAGGTAGGCTGCCACTTATGTGGGAGCAATGGTTAAACTGGGATCGTATGGCGTTCACGACATTGAATCAACATTGGACGCACAGTTTTCTGGATTACTTCACAGCGATTATTTGCGATCAAAAATTATTTATGCCCATTTTGATTGGTTTAGGAATCGTTTTGCTCATCGGCGGAACACAACGCGTCCGTTTCTTTCTCATTTTGGCAGTAGCCACTCTCATTATTAACGACGGCATCGTTAGTCCAACTTTGCGACATTGGATTCATCGTCCGAGACCTCACGAAGCTTTAATCGGAGCGCGGCGTGTGGAACTAAAAAGTCTAGCTCCCCGTATTCGAATCACCACCCACATCAAACCTAAGTCTAGTGGTCGATCCACCCCTTCCTCACATATGACCAATAATGTCTCTATCTTTGCCATCGCTTTTTTGTTTTTTCCAACGCTTCGTATTCCTATCGTTATATGGCTTTTTCTAATGGGTTACGCTCGCATTTATACTGGCGCCCATTATCCGAGCGATATTCTTTTTTCAATTTGGATCGCTTTACTAGAATCCGCTCTCATTGTCTCAATTGGATTTTATTTACAAAGCTTAATTCAAAATTTTAAAGCAAACCATAATACAACCACTTTCAATCAATCATAAATAAAATAATCGCGTTGCAATTTAAGACGCCGATCACGCCACGCTCCCACCTCTGGACCACCTTGCTTTTCCGCAACACGATAAAGAGCAATGGCCCCTTTCCAATCCTGTTTTTGTTCCAACAAAGTTCCTGCCTCAACCACTGCTTTGCCAAACCAATAATATTCCGGTGGAAAAACTTGATTAGTTTGGGTCGTTGCCGTCCATCGACCATATACTACATCCAAATAAGCTTCCAGTGCCTCTTGCGTTTTTCCTAACTTTTCCAATGTCTTGCCTTTTCGCCAACCCGCCTCATTTCTCCACTCCACCTTTATTTTTTCTTGCTTCAAACCTTCATTGAATGCAGCTAAAGCTTCAGTATAACGCTTCTCACTTTCCGCATCAGCGGCTAACCGAAACAAACAAAGGCCCCGCCCCAAATAGGCCAAAGCTACTTGCGGTTGATCAAAAAATCGTTGAATAATTGCATCATAAATCGCTATCGCAGAAGAAAATTTTGCCTGTGAAGTCAAAGCATCACCTTGACCCAAACGAGCATCCAAAACTCTTGACGAATTGGGATAACGTCGCGTCAACTCCTCAAACAAGCTCACTGCAGCCTCCCAATTAGCGCGACGCAACGCCGCTAAACCTGCAAAATAAAGTGCCTCATCGGCCGAGTCATGCTTAGCATAGTTTTTCGCCATCGTCTCAAACTGAATCTGTGCATTAGGAAAATCCTCTTTATCAAAATAAATTTGGCCCATTTTAAATTGAATCGATCCTGAAACTGAAGCTTGAGGAAATTGTGCAAGCAAAGTTTGAAGTTGATTTAATATTTTATCGGCATTCTTTCGATCGATCTGATAAAGCGCACAAAGCTTTAAAAATTCTGCAGAAACAAAAATGTCCCCCTCCGAAAATTTGCGAGTTATCTGCGTCAGTTGATCGACTGCCTCTTGATATTTGGCTTCATCGTAAAACGATTGCCCTATAGCCAACATCACCCGAGCGCGCGATTCTGTTTCCGGATAATTATCCAACAACATTTGCCATCTTTCGCGAGCGCGTTCCCATTGACCCAACCGCACATACAGTTGAGCTTGCTCTTGAATAGTCTGCTCCTGCAATAAACTTTCAGGAAATAACGAAGCAAAACGCGATTTCAATTGATCAAACTCTGCAATCCGATTTTGTTTAGACAAAGCCAATAAAGCGTTAAAAACCGCTTTTTCTTTAAGCGATCCCGCTCCAGAATTTTCTAAAACTGCTAAAAAATTCGTGTAAGCCTCGGCGTACTGCTGGTTAGAAAAATAAACTTCACCCAATCGAAATTGCGCTTCACTTACCAAAGCCGGATCCGATTTTTCCTTCATCGCTCGCTGAAATAAAGTCACCGCATTTTCTACATTGGTTCCCTTCCATTCCATTTCTCCCAAACGACACAACGCCAAACTATGCCAAGAAGTTTCCGGAAAATGATCAACAATCTGATTCCACGTTACTTTTGCTGCCTCTTTTTGTTGTTCCTGGGTTTGAGCTTCACCAATCGCATACAGACACGCCGCTGCAAAGGGTTTATCCAAATTTTGGGAAATTAAATCTTGTAAATGCGATAAAGCACTGGCTCCACGATTACCCAACTGCTTAGCAGCTTGAATATAATATTTCGTAGCCACCAATACATTCCCCTCCTGCTTAGCCGCAACAATATTTTTTTCAAAAAGGGATAGCGCCTCATCGGCTTCGCCAAGAGAAAGCAGACTTTCTCCCAATCCTAAAATAGCTTGTGCCACCACTGATTTGGGAAAAGCCTGAGGATCCAAAGTGATGACTTCAAAATGATGCCTCGCCTCAGAAAAACTCTTATTCGCAAATGCAATTTTTCCCAACCAAAGCTCAACTTCATATTTTACTTTGGAACTTAATTTTTCCTCCTTCAACTCGGTTAAGATTTTCTTTGCTCCTTCGAAGTCGCTACGGCGAATCCTGTCCTTCGCCAACACAATTTCCGCCAGTTGCGCCAAGGACTGATTTTTTTTGTCCTCAACTACCGCTCTCAAAAGTTCCTGACCTTCCGTTACTTTATTTTGATTTAATAACACCCAACCTAAACCCAAAATAGTTTCATCGCGAGGTTGAGAATTTTCAGCAAGCAACATTCGATAAAAATTTTCTGCTTTATCCCATTGTTGGTTATCAGCGTAAGCGCTTGCGGTATAAAAAAGTGAGGCTTCGCGCCAAGGATGATTTTTATTTTCCACATTAGGCTTTAAGGTTGCGATGGCTTGCTCAAACTGACCGAGTGAATACTGACTTTGCCCCAACCATAAACGCGCCTGTCTTTGGAATTCGCTTTCGGGATAATTTGCCAAAAATCTTTTTAATTTTGCTTCAGCATAAAAAAACAATCCATCATCTATAATTTTCTGAATGACTTGAAACTCACTTTTCTCTTCATCGCTTTGCCCTCGCAAAACAAGAGAAGATGGAAACAGAAAACCGCTTAGTAAAAAAAAGAAAAGGAAGCGCGATGATTTCATGTCGAAACCTTTTTTAAAACTTTAGCCAAATATTTTCCTGTCAGACTGTGCGGATCGCCCGCGATTTTTTCGGGCGTTCCTTGCGCCACCATATGTCCTCCTTGCACACCGCCCCCCGGGCCTAAATCGATCACATGATCGGCGCATTTAATGACATCCAAGTTATGTTCAATCACAATCAAAGTATTTCCTGAATCACGAAGTCTTAACAATACTTTAATTAAAAGTTCCACATCTGCAAAGTGCAAACCCGTGGTCGGTTCATCTAACAAATAAAGCGTTCGTCCCGTCTGTTTTTTAGCCAGCTCTGCCGATAATTTAACCCGTTGCGCTTCGCCCCCTGATAATGTATCAGCTGATTGCCCCAATTTTAAATAACCTACACCCACTTGGGACAGGCACTCTAATTTATCTTTAATTTTTGGGATATTACGAAAAAAATCGCACGCTTCATCCACACTCATCTCTAATACATCACTAATCGTTTTTCCACGATAAGTAACCTCTAGCGTCTCGCGATTGAAACGTCTGCCTAGGCAGATTTCGCACATCACATACACATCGGGCAAAAAATGCATGGGAATTTTAATCGTGCCATCACCTTGACAATGTTCGCAGCGTCCTCCCTTCACATTAAAACTAAATCGTCCACTGCTATAACCACGCACTCGCGATAAGGGTAAACCAGCAAACAAAGTTCGAATCTCATTAAAAACGCCAATATAAGTCACAGGATTACTTCGCGAATGGCGACCTAAAGAAGATTGATCAATCTCAATCACTTTATCAATTTCTTCAAGCCCCACTAACTGATCATATTCCCCAGGAATTTCGTTACTTCCATAAAAATGACGAAACAACGCGCGCGAAAGAATATCATTCACCAACGAACTCTTTCCCGATCCGCTCACTCCCGTAACACATGTCAAAGTTCCCAAAGGAAAATGAACAGTAAGATTTTTTAGATTGTTAGCACGTGCTCCTTGAACAGTCAAAAAAATGCCATGCCCCCTTTCGCGACGACGCGGAATAGGAACAGCCCGCTCCCCACGCAAAAACTGACCGGTTGAAGAAGTGGGATGATTAAAAATATCTTGAGGCGTGCCTTGCGCTACCAAATAGCCCCCCCGCGCCCCCGCGGCAGGCCCCAAATCCATCACATGATCCGCTGCCAAAATCGTATCTTCATCATGTTCCACCACAATGACGGAATTTCCCAAATCACGAAGTTTTTTTAATGTTCCCAACAATCGCTCATTATCACTTTGATGCAAACCAATGCTCGGCTCATCCAAAATATAAAGCACAGAAGTGAGTCCTGAACCGACTTGTGTGGCCAAGCGAATGCGCTGAGCTTCACCGCCGGATAAAGTCCCGCTTTCGCGATTTAAGGTGAGATAGCTCAAACCCACATCTTCCAAAAATTGAAGTCTTTGCAAAATTTCTCGAAAAATTTCGTGGGAAATTTTTTGTTCTGTATCACTTAGCTGAGTTTGCAGTTGAGCCAAAAATTGCTTCGCTTCGTGAATCGTCAGCTCACAAATATCATGAATATTTTTCCCAACGGCTTTCGCTGGTTTTTTATTTTTCGTTTCAGAACAATATGGCCCTCCTAAAGTGACCGCTAAAATTTCAGGTTTAAAACGCGCTCCTTGACATGCAGCACAAGGTTGACGACTCATATAGCGCTCAATTTTGCTACGGGTAAATTGACTTTTGGTTTCTTCATGCAACCGCTTGAGCTGTGGAATCACTCCTTCAAAAGTTTTTTCGACTTTCACAGTTTTCCCCGCTTTAGTGTGCATAAATGCAATTTTTTCTTCACCGCTTCCATAAAAAATAACACGCTGAAAATCGACATCCAAATCGTGCCACGGTTTATCAAGGGGAGCATTAAAATGACGTGCTACAGCATGCAGCAAAGCTTTGTAATAAATAATGAGACGACGATGCCCGTGGCGCCAAGGCGCGATGACACCTTTTTCCAAAGATAAAGTTGGATCTCGAATCACGAGTTTTTCATCCAAAACCGGAAGTGTGCCCAATCCATGACATCGAGGACAAGCACCCAAAGGACTGTTAAAAGAAAAATGGCGTGGAGTTAACTTTTCAAATGCTTCACCTGTGAGAGGATCAAAATAGTTAATGCTATAAGTCTTTTCCTGCCAGCTATCGGCATTTTTCGTTTGCCAGAGAACGGTTACCAACCCGTTTCCTTTTCCCAAAGCTGTTTCAATGGAATCGGACAATCGATTGCGAATGGCTTCGGAAACAACGAGACGATCGACTACGGCCTCAATGGTGTGATTTTGATTTTTTTCCAGTTTATTCAGTTTTTCGATTTCCTGAATTTCCCCATCAATCCGCGCACGAATAAAACCTTCTTTCCGCAATTTTTCTAACACATCGCGAAACTCACCTTTTTGTTTGTTGATGAGCGGTGCCAACACCATCATTTTTCCTTCGAGACGAAGCACTTCATCCACAATTTCCTGGCGAGTGTAACGTTTCAGCAAATGCCCCGAAACTGGATGATGAGGTTTGCCAATACTGGCATAAAGCAATCGTAAAAAATCAAAAATTTCTGTTGTAGTCGCAATCGTGGAACGTGGATTGGTCGCGGCTGTTCTTTGCTCAATAGCAATGGCCGGTGATAGCCCTTCGATATGATCCACGTCCGGCTTTTGCATTTGATCTAAAAATTGACGCGCATAAGCCGATAAACTTTCCATGTAACGCCTCTGACCTTCTGCAAACAATGTGTCAAAAGCTAAAGAAGATTTGCCCGAACCGCTTAACCCAGTGATCACTACCAATTGATTGCGTGGAATGGTAAGAGATAAATTTTTGAGATTATGCTGTCTTGCGCCACGAATGATAATTGATGAAGGATCCATGATTTCCAAATTGCCAATCAGTAAAAACCCTTATTTTTAACAACATTTTATAGAAACACAAAAAAAATTAAGCCGACCGAGTCGATATGACAGGGTCGGCTTAAAAATGAAAGAGCTATAATAAATTAGAAAATATCCACGTCTCCGCCTAAATTATCGTAGCCATTGTTAAAGGGAGGAGTTAAATCAATGCTTCCTCCTGGCCAATTAGTTAAAGTATTGAAATACCAATATTCCGACCAAAACGGCGGTAACACTACTGGAACAATGACAGGATCTTGAATCAGAGTAGCTCCTTTGATCGGTTTTTCATCCAAAAGTGCTGTTACCGCATCCGGACCCGATTTATCTGCAATTTTATTGGAGAGTTTTTTACTGTAAGCATAACGTGTCAAACCATCACCAGTAATGGAGGTAATATAGTCGTTTTGTAACCCTAACGATTCACGGGTTACCATAGTTCCATTCAGGCCAAAAGGAACATTGGCATCTGGATCTTGAGAAAATTTAACATCACCCAATCGACGCTTGCTTAAAGTTTTAGCAAACGATTTATTTTTAGGTAATTTACCAACCACATCCGCTCCGGTAAATACTTCAATTTTTTTACTACCTTTAGGAGCTTGATCTTGCAGAAAAGCGCCGTTCTTATGATAAACAATACGATACTGTTTAACTTTGGCATCCGGCAACTCAATTTCTGCCCATGACCAATAATTGGTATCAACCACCACACCGTTCTGAATCACAAACACTTCGTTGGAAGGATATAAAGAACCATTAGGGTTCACGTTCATTAAAACCAACCCTTTGGAGTTCATGTTGCTGGTAGCGTAAGGCGTCAAAGCTAAAGGATCAGTAATCGTTGGCGTCCCCCCATTGCTAGCCACTCGACCGAAAGCTCGGTAAGTGAAAATGGCGTTCGTATCATAATTAGGGCCAGGAACAATTACCGTATAAGTGTTTGTGCCTGGGTTATAATCTTTTGTTTCCACCAAAAAATCGCGCGATGTTTCGGAACGTTTATCTTTCATTTTATAAACGCGCCATTCCGCACTTGCGGTTAAGGTAAAAACACAAAACAATAAAAATACATTCAATATTTTTTTCATAATAATCCTCCTAAATTTGTCTTTGCTATAACTTAGGCGATTCAATCATTAAAATCAACTCTAACTTTTTAAAACTGCCACCAATTCAATGTGAGCCGTTTGAGGAAAAAGATCGACGAGTTGAATAGTACACAAAACAAAACGGGAGGAAAGTTTTGCTAGATCGCGAGCAAAAGTGGCTGGATTACAGGAAATATAAATAAAATGCTGAACAGATTTTTTTTGCAAAATCAAATCTATAACCTTTTTACTTAGCCCTTCGCGGGGTGGATCGAGCAAGAGAACATCCGGATTTTCCTTTGCCAAAACCGTCTCAACCGAATTGCATAGCCATTGAACCTGAGGAAGGGAAGGCGCTAGAGATAAAGCATCCGAATTCGTTTCGACTGCTACCACTTTTTCAAAATAGTTTGCTACCACGGCTGTAAAAAATCCGTTGCCGCAATAACCTTCAAACAAAAATTTCCCTTGAGTTGGCATCGCTTGTTTTACGGTCTGACGAAAGGCGTCCAAAAGATAACGATTCGTTTGATAAAAACCGGTTTGCGGTAAAGCGCTTTCTCGCAAAGAATAATGACCGGGCGACGCAGGTGTCGCGCGTAACGTGATTAATTTTTGATTCACTTCTTCACTAGCAATTTCGCAATGCTCAATGTCAACTAACGTCTTATTATCGTACCCTCGAAATCCCACGACGCGCCCATCCGAATGCACCACGATACGATTGCGATAACCATAACCTTCCGGCGAACCAATAGTGGGCAAAAATGGATGCGCATGAATTTTGCCAATGCGTTGTAAAAGTTGGCGCACTTGCTCTTCTTTTACGCGCAACTGTTCGGCGTAGGTCATTTGCTGATATTGGCACCCACCACAACGCGAAAAATAAGGACAAGGTGGCGCAATGCGATGCGGGCTGGGTTCAAGAACTTCAACTAATTTTGCGCGCCAAAAATGACGCATCTTTTTTTCTATTGTGATGCGCACTTTTTCTCCCTGCATCACAAATGGCACAAACACCACAACACCTTCATATCGGGCCACCCCTTCACCGCCAAAGGCTATGTCGTTAATAATAAGATCGAGCACAGGAATAAGAATGAGCAAGAATTAACGAACCGGCAATTGCCATTCTGCGCTGCGCCAACCGTTAGGACGAAAAGAACGATAATGATAGAGCAGCAAACGTGGACGTCCGGCCATGACTATTTTATTTTGTTTCAACCAACTTTTTAATTTCTCTAACTGCGGCCTGGCTACCTCCCATTGATACGCACCGCGAAAAGCCAATGATATCACGCGATTGGCTTCACGCTCTTCAAGATACAAATTTCTATCTTTTGGAGAATGCCATTCCTGAGATTGTGGCAAAGGCAAATAAATCGTCGCTTCCCAATCGTTCTTAGCGGAACTCCAATCCAGATCAGGCAATTCTATCACTAACGGCTTCACCGGCTCCAACCCTTCGCTGACGGTGTAACGCGCTAATTTCAAATAAGCTTCATCCAATCTTGCAAAGGGATCGCCCTTCCCTTTCCATGCAATCACTGGAAATAATGGAACTTGTTTAGTCGATATTTCATCCACAACACCCATAGGAAGAATAACCTGAGCGCTCCAAAGCGGTGGCGTGTAAAATGCAAAACAAATCAGAGGAAACAAGAAAGTAGCTATTCTCATTCTTATCAAATTATCACTTCTTTTTTTCTTCACAATAAAAACTCCTTCCCTGATAGTTTCTCATTTACGTGACAACTGACCCACAACGCCACGCCGTAATTGATATTGGCTCCAATAGCGTAAAACTTTTGGTAGTCGACGTGCATAAAAATCACGTACAGCCTCGCTTCGAATCCTCCCTAACCACTCGGCTAGCAGAAGGCCTATCACATCAACCCCAACTTTCTTCCCAAGCCGTTCAGCGAACATTCGAAGCGATCGAAAAATTCCATGAAAAGGCAAAAAATTTAGGCGCTAAAGATATTCGCGCATTTGGCACAAGCGCTTTGAGAAGTTGCGAAAATCCTCAAGCTTTGCTCAATCTTCTTGAAAAAAAATTGCAACTCTCCACTCGCATTCTTAGCGGCCAGGAAGAAGCAACTTTGATTTTTCAAGGCGTGTTAAGCGATCCCCTTATTCCACAAGCCTCCCCCTTACTCGTCATGGATCTCGGTGGAGGCAGTGTCGAATTCATATCAAACCAGAGCTTATCAAAAAACAAACCACTCACTCAAGCCAGTCTCGATATCGGTTGCGTACGAATAAAAGAAAAATTTTTCACGCACTACCCCATCTCTCCCGCTTCTCAAAAAAATTTGAAAACATTTTTAGAAACTCAACTTTCGCCTCACTCTTTCCTTCAACTCTCTCACACCGTCGTTCTCACGGGAGGTGCTATTACCTGTCTTTTACCTTGGCTAAAGGTATCTTCTCAAAAATCCCATTCCCATTTTCCCACCATCCTTCTCAAACAATTCACCGAAACACTTTTATCCTTAACCCTACCCGATCTGTTATCTCATCCCTTTCTGCCCCAAGATCGAGCCGATCTTATGCCCGCAGGCTGCCTCATTCTCACCCAAACTCTCAATTTTATGAAAACAGACTCCTTCTTTGTCAGTAAACGTAATCTTAGGTATGGTTTGGTAAGTTATAAGTAAAACTTATCTTAAAATCAAAATGGCTGATTCATCTTTTTAATCCATTAATTATTTGATTATAAAAAACTTAACACTTACTCAAATTCATCATTTGACGATCCTTTTTCAGGGTTTATAATAACAACTGTGACACAACAAACCCTTTGGTTTAGTCAGAAGGAGGAGAAGGCCTATTTTCAGATTCGCGGAAAAGGTTCTTACAAGAACGCTTGCGTTTTTAAAGATACAACTCAAGACATTTTAAATCAAGGAGTTGTGAATTTAACAATTGATTTTGATCCCTGCACCGGCCTCGACAGCACTTTTCTTGGTGTGCTAGCTGGATTAGCTTTACAAACACGCCAACTTAACCTTCAGCTTTCTTTAGTTAACTTGCAAAATCGTAATCTAGAACTCATTCGAAATATGGGGCTCGATTCCCTCATCGTCATTCCTTCCAGCCCATCTGACACTTCCAACTTTCCACCTCTGGAACCGATTCAAGGTGAAGAAGCCACTAAACCCGAAACCACTCAAACCATGTTGGACGCCCACGAAACCCTTATTAAAATTAAAGAAAGCAACCGCGAACAATTTCAAGAAGTCGTCGACTACCTTCATCGAAGCGCAAAAAAACAAAAAAATCAGAAAAAACAACCTTCCACTGCAACCACCTAGCCCCTAAAAGGTCTCTCATGGCCTTGATTCTGATTGTTTTTTTGATTTGTCTTTTTCTTACACTGATTTTCTTTGCATTAAGAAAGCCGCAATCTAAAATTTCTACCACAACTCAACCTTCTACTCCCTCCCTACCCTCCCCCTTTTCCCAAAGCGACATTAACAAAGCGCTCACTTTTCAAAAACATCTCCTTCCTAAAACACCTCCGACTTTTGCTCAATTAGAACTCGCTAGCACCTACCAACCTGCACAATATTTAAGCGGTGATTTTTACGACTTTTTTTCTTTCTCCGACCATTGCCTCGGCATCTTGATTGCCGACGTAGCCGGAAAAGGCTTGCCAGCAGCATTAGTAATGACTCTCGCTCTGACCCATTTTCGTCACCTGGCACCTACCCACTCTTCTCCCAGCGCTTTATTAAAAGAAATGAATCGACGATTAAATGCAGATTGTTGCGATAACCTTTTTATCACCGCCTGTTACGCCATCGTCGATATCAAAAACAACAGCTTAACAATCGCTCGAGCCGGCCACGAAATACCTCTACATTACAATAGCACTCAAGCCACACTTACCCCTATTGAGTCTCCAGGCATGGCCCTGGGCATTGACAAAGGAGAACGCTTCGATAGACTAATTCAAGACAGTGTTATCACACTGCAATCGGGTGATTCCGTTACCTTCTTTACCGATGGTGTCAACGAAACCCAAAATAACAACGAAGAAGAATTTGGAATGGAAAGATTAAAACAATCAATTGAAACAATAGAAAAAAATGGCCCCAAAACGGGTCACGCCCAATTTCTGCTCGAAAATATTATCAAAAAAATCAAACACTATCGAGATTCCGCCTTACCCACCGATGACCTTACCTTAATTACGCTCTATGTCACATAAACATTCGCCCATACAACCAGCCTGCACCTTAGTAGCAACCGATTATTTAAAAAATCTAGGTTCCGACCCAATCGCTGAAGTCGATCAACTCAAAGATCGTTTGCTCCGAACCGTGGCCGATTTTGATAATTATCGCAAGCGCGCCGCTCGCGAAAAAGAAGACGCCATCAAATTTGCTAATGAATCACTCTTAGAACAACTCTTGCCCGTTCTCGACAGCTTCGAACTGGGCTTGGAAGCTGCCAAAGAAAATACCGACCCCATTGTTCAAGGCATGCAACTTGCTTACAATCAACTCCTCAACGTTTTAAAACAAGTGGGCGTCGAACCCATCGACGCTTTGGGTCACCCATTCGATCCACATTGGCACGAAGCCGTCTCACATCAAGAAGTTGAAACCGCTGACGACGGCATCGTTTTGCAACAACTTCGAAAAGGCTACAAACTAAAAGATCGTCTCTTGCGACCCGCAACCGTTATCGTAGCTAAAGGAAAAGAAGTCTCTTACTAAATTACCACGTTAAACCTCGAATTATGACCACCAAACGAGATTATTATGAAGTTCTGGAAATAACTCGGAGCTCGAGCACGGAAGAAATTAAAAAATGCTATCGTAAACTGGCTGTTAAATATCATCCCGACAAAAATCCCAACGACAAAGCGGCAGAAGAAAAATTTAAAGAAATTGGTGAAGCTTACGAAGTATTAAGTCATCCTGACAAACGCGCCGCTTACGACCGTTATGGTCACGCCGCATTTGCCAACGGCGGTGGTGGCAACGGATTTGGCGCTGGCATGCACATCGACCCCTTCGAAATTTTCCGAGAAGTATTCGGAGGTGGTCGAGGAGGTAGCAGCATCTTTGACGATTTTTTTGGCACATCTTCCGGTCGTCAGAAAAACCAATATCGAGGCGCCGATCTGCGCTACGATTTAGAGCTCACTTTCGAAGAAGCTGTCTTCGGTTGCGAAAAAGAAATTAAAGTCCGCAAACTCAGCCAATGCGAATCCTGTCACGGTAACGGCGCAGCTGAAGGCGCCCAAAAAATTACCTGTTCCACCTGTCATGGTGTCGGCCAAGTCCGAACTTCTGTAGGCGGTTTTATTGCCATGATGCAAACCTGCCCCCAATGCCAAGGCGAAGGCTCAACCATCGATAAACCCTGCCACAAATGTCACGGGCACGGGCGCGTAGAAAAAACCTCCACCATCCCGTTGCGCATTCCAGCCGGCGTGGAAACCGGCACGCGTCTTCGCTCCACCGGCAATGGCGAAGCCGGCTTTCGAACCGGTGAAGCAGGTGACTTATACGTCATTCTCCACGTCCAATCGCATCCACTTTTTCATCGCGAAGGCAACCATCTCTTATGCGAAATCCCTATTCCCTTTCCCATCGCAGCTCTAGGTGGTGAAATAGAAATCCCCACCTTGCAAGGCCCTTCCACCTTAAAAATTCCCGCAGGCACACAAAATGGAAAAGTTTTTCGCTTGCGTCACAAAGGCATCCCAGACCTCAAAACAAAAATCGCTGGCGATCTCCATATCCGCACCACCATCGAAGTCCCCACGCGACTCAGCGTGGAAGAAAAAAAGAAACTTGAAGAATTTTCCAAACTCAGTCACCACGAAAATTACCCTGCTCATCGCTCCTTCTTTGAAAAAGCCAAAGCCTTCTTCAAACAATAATCTTCATGGCCATCGACCGGTTTTATCAGCCTACCCTTCAAGAACTACTCCTAACTGGCGAAGAAGCCCATCACTGCCTACACGTCCTTCGTCATCAGGTCGGAGATCGCATCGTTTTATTCGATGGACGCGGCAATGAAACCATGAATGAAATCCTGAGTGTTGAAAAAAATCGTCTCACCTTAAAACAGTTAAACCTACATCACACCCCGCGCCCCAATTACCGCCTCACCCTAGTCCAAGCCATCCCCAAAGCAAAACAAATGGATAACCTATTGCAAAAAGCCACAGAACTGGGCGTAACCGATATTATTCCACTCATTTCCGAACGCACCATCGTTCAACTCGAAGAACAACGCGCGGAAAACAAACGAGAAAAATGGCAGCAACTCATCATCGAAGCCGCCAAACAATGCGGTCAAAACTGGCTACCAACACTCCACCCCCTTTTAACCGTACGCGACTATTTCGAAACTCGTTTTGATTCAGATCTTAGTTTAATTGGCTCCTTACAACCCGGTGCCATGACATTCAAAACCATTTTTTCTCGCCACCATCAAGACCATCAAAAAAAACCTAACCATATTAGCATCCTCATCGGTCCCGAAGGCGATTTCACACCCGCTGAAATCAATCTCGCTCTTTCTCAAGGTTGTCAACCCGTCACATTAGGTCCCATCGTTCTGAAAAGCGAAACCGCCGCCATTTTTTCACTGAGTATCCTATCCTACGAATTGCAAAATAATTAAATTCCACTAATCACCTAAATCCCATCCCACCAAAAAACCATCCACTAAATAAGGCAAGTCGCGACTGTATCCCCCCTCCAAAAGCGCGCCTGAAGGCAACCCAGCATGGTGCAACCAATTTCCCAATTCCGCAAAATTTTCTCTCTCCAAAGAAAGCTGTGTTAAGGGATCCTGAGTATAAGCATCGAATCCTGCCGAAACTAATACAAGCGTAGGCGAAAAATCCACAACTTTATTCCAAGATTGACGCAAAACTTCCATATGCTCTCGAGCTGAAATATAAGGTTCTACCGGATAATTAAAACAGTTCTCTTGAGAAACTAAACCTGTGCCAGGATAACATAACGATTGATGCACCGAAACATAACGGATCTGCGGATGCCCCAAAACAATTGCCTCAGTTCCATTACCATGATGCGCATCAAAATCCCAAATCGTAATTCGCTCCTTCGCATTTTCCTCTAGCGCTTTCAAAGCAGCAATGACAACAGAATTTAAATAACAAAAACCCATTGCTTGATCGCGTGTCGCGTGATGCCCTGGCGGACGCATCAAAGAAAAAACTGGCTCTCCTTGTTTCGCAATATGCATCATTTCTAAAGCTGCGCTCGCAGCTTGCACGGCGTAATGAAACACATCAGGATAACAAGGCGTATCCTCATCGAAATCTTTACGAATCTGTTTTAAATCTTCCAAATAATTTTTATCATGCGCCCGTTGCAAATCTGATTCTGTAATCACTGATGACAAAGGCTTTTGCCAATGCCAGCGCTCTCCATGCTGCCGCTGCAAATAAGACCAAGTGTCTTGAACACGAAAAGCCGCCTCTGGATGCCCCTCTTTTTCATACTCCGCACAAGCTTCATCATAAAGAATCGTCATACTAAAAATGTAATAACATATTAACACATTAGCAACGCAATGAAACCTCGCCTCATTTGCGTCATCGCGTTTTTTCTTTAGATTAAAGTATGAACAAAACATCATTAAAAGGAAACTGGAACGTAATTAAAGGTAAATTGAAACAAAAATATGGACAATTAACCGATGAAGACTTGGTTTACACTGAAGGAAAAGAAGACGAACTCGTCGGTAACATCCAAAAAAAACTTGGAAAAAGTCGGGAAGAAGTTGAAGAAATGTTTGAAGAAACAAACCCATAATTAGAAAGAAGGCAGCCATGTTAGGTTATGCCATTACTTTTTTAATCATTGCCATTATCGCAGGAGTATTAGGATTTGGAGTGATTGCAGGAACAGCCGCAGGAATTGCCAAAATTTTATTTTTCATATTCCTAGTGCTTTTCATTATATCACTCTTCTTTGGTCGGCGTAATCCTCCTGTCTAACTCACCACGTTGCAGTCTTACAAGCTGCAACGTTAAACAAAATCGCAAATAAGATTTCAAGCTTATGAGTATGAGTAGCCAAACGCTATCGTATTGGATGAAGAGTTTGCCCAAAATTTCGCATCCGCCTTTATCCAACAATTTAAAAACTGAAGTCTGCGTAGTTGGAGCGGGAATCGCGGGGCTATCGACCGCCTATTTTTTAGCGTGCGAAGGAGTTAACGTTATCGTTTTAGAGGCTAAAATTTTAGCTGCAGGAGAAACCCAAAAAACTACCGCTCACTTATCCAACGCCATTGATGATCGTTACTATCGCATTGAGCAGCTACATGGTTTGGCAAAAGCAAAATTAGCGGCCCAAAGCCATACCGAAGCTATTGATAAAATTGAGACCATTATCAAACGAGAAAATATTGACTGCGATTTTCAACGTTTAGATGGTCGCCTTTTTTCTCCAGACCCTAAATCTCCCGAACTTGAAAAAGAATTGGAGGCCGCACATCGAGCGGGATTAATTGATGTTCGAATCGCATCGGGTTTGCCTATTACCGGTCTGGAAGATCATGATTATCTACTTTTTCCTAACCAAGCACAATTTCATCCGCTTCTTTACCTTCAAGGGTTAGCGCGAGCAATCCATAACTGTGGAGGAAAAATTTTTACGCAAACAGCAATGACTGAAATAGAAAATGGCGATTCGATTAAAATAAAAACGGATCAAGGATTTCAAATTGAAGCCAAAGCCTTGGTGCTAGCGACCAATACACCCATTATTAATGGATTTGCCATTCACACCAAACAAACTGCATATCAAACTTATGCCATTGGCGTTGAAATACCTGTTGGGAGTTTGAAATCGGGTCTCTATTGGGATACTTGGGATCCGTATCATTATATTCGTCTGACAAAATCAGAAACGACTCCGACAGATAATGCGAAAAATATTTTAATCGTAGGCGGTGAAGACCATAAAACTGGCCAAGCAACAAATTCTTTCGAACGCTTTCAGCGATTGAGTCAATGGACCAGAAATCACTTTCCTCAAGCTAGTGATCCCATTTATTTTTGGTCAGGCGAAATCATGGAAACGCTCGATGGCTTGGCTTTTATTGGTCTTAATCCCGCTGAAGAAAAAAACATTTATATTGCCACGGGTGATTCCGGCATGGGCATGACTCATGGCACGATTGCTGGCCTGCTTCTTACCGATTTGATTCAGCAACGCAACAATCCTTGGGCTGAAATTTATGATCCCTCTCGCGCCCCGTGGAAAATTTTTAAAAATTATGCGAAAAAAAATTGGAATGTCATATGCCAATATACGAAATGGATTCCTACTCCCAAGATACAGGAAAAAAAAATAAAACCCGGCCAAGGGGCTATTATTCAACACGGCTTAGAACAAGTTGCCGTTTATCGTGATGAGCAAGGCAATTATCACGAAATGTCAGCAGTTTGTCCTCATTTCAAAGCGCGACTGTGTTGGAATGCAGCCGAAAAAACCTGGGATTGTCCCGCGCACGGTTCACGTTTTGATTGCTACGGAAAGGTTATTCACGGCCCGGCCATGTCCAATTTAACTCTGCATAAAAAAGTTTCGTCCCAAAATCCATCATTAACCTCACCATGAAAGGAATTAACCGTGAAAACGCAAACCATGAAAGACAAAAACCAAACATTAAAACAATATGTCACTGACATGCGAGCTTTGGATCAATACCTTCTCGATATCACACAAACTCAAGCCAAAGATGAAAATCTAAAACGATATCCACAAGCCGTTAGTTTAATTAATCAAATTGTTTTCATCAGCCAAAAACATGTTGCGAGCCTAGACATTCAAGTTACACGTTTCAATGTAGGCACTCGCTCTGCCATCAAAGGCACTGTCACTTCCATAGCAGGTTCTGCCATGGGATTAATTAACAAAATGCGATCTCACGAAGTTTCGAAAATGTTGCGCGACGATTATACTACTCTTAGTATTTCAGCAATAAGCTATACGATGCTTCATACCGTTGGTCTTGCCTTACACGACTCCATCATTGCCGATCTCGCTTTGGAACATTTGAAAAATATTACTCCATTAGTAGTTGAAATCAGCGAAATTACTCCCGCTATCGTTGTCACGGAACTTGCGGATGAAGGGGATATGGTGGAGCCCAACGTAGGAATGACCGCTTTGCGTAATACGCAACAAGCTTGGACAAAAGAAACGTCACAGGCTGTTTAGATCAACTCATTAAAGGAAATAAATTCTTCCTTCAAAAGAAGGACGATCTTTCAAAAGAAATGATCGTCTTTCTCATTTCCACAATCTAAGTGCAACCTCGAATTAAAAATAAAATAATTAAAATGGGAATAGGCACGCCTAAGAGCCATAATAAAATCCAACCAATTTTTCCTTGTTCTCCTTGTTTGTTTATGAAGGGTCTCATAATAATAAATTATAAAAAAATATTAATTTAGCAACTAAGGTTGCAATGAAATTTTTACCCATTAAGATAAATTTATGCCCTTATCAGTGCGGCTTTTCTCCTTACTAAAAGAAACCATTAAAGAATGGATAAAAGATAGAGCAGCCACCAAATCAGCCGCACTAGCCTTTTATACTATCTTTTCACTTGCGCCACTTGTTATTATAGCCATAGCGCTTGCTGGAACTTTTTTTGGTAAAGAACACGCGCGTGAAGAACTCTACCATCAAGTCGAACAACTCATCGGAAGCGACGGCGCACATATCATCAATCGCGTTTTGACCCACACCCAAATGCATAGCGGCGGCTTAGCGGCCACTCTCGGTTTTATCATCATGTTTTTTGGGGCCAGCGCTGTCTTTTCTCAATTACAAAATTCTTTAAATAGTATTTGGCACATCGAGCGCCCTCCACAACATACTTTTATTAAATTTATTCGAATCCGCTTTTTATCTTTTATCATGGTTATAATCATCGGCATTCTGCTACTTGCCTCATTGATTATCAGCACCATTCTTTCTGTCATGCATTACTACTTTCAAGAATGGTGGCCCAAAACAGATTTAATTTGGCAAATAGTGAATCTAGGCGTCTCTTTCGCCCTAATTACTTTACTATTTGCCATGATTTTCAAGATTTTGCCTGACGTGGTAATCCGATGGTCCGATGTTTGGCTAGGCGCAGCGATTTCTGCCTTCCTCTTCACCATCGGCAAATTTCTCATCGGTTTATATCTCAGTCACAGCACGGCTGTTTCAGCCTACGGCGCTGCAGGCTCACTTATCATTTTTCTTATCTGGATCTATTTTTCAGCACAAATTCTTTTTCTCGGAGCAGAATTCACCAAAGTTTTTTATCAATGCACCGGCAAAAAAGTTATTCCCAAATCATTTATCTAAATTTGTGTCCTCACTTAAAATCTATCAGAAATTACCACGCTCTTTCTACGATCGTGACACCATCATTGTTGCCCAAGAGTTGCTCGGAAAATATCTCATCCACACGGTCGACAACGTCCCACGCATTGGGAAAATTGTTGAAACCGAAGCCTATCTAGGTCCTCACGATTTAGCCGCTCACTCTGCACGAGGATTAACACCGCGCACACGAGTCATGTTTGGACCTCCGGGTCACGCTTATATTTATCTCATTTACGGAATTTATCATTGCATGAACGTGGTAACCGAACGTGAAGGCCACGCTTCAGCCGTGCTTTTACGCGCCATCGAACCCATCCAAAATATCCATGCGCGAACACAAGGACCAGGTCTTCTCTGTCGCGCCATGCAAATCGACCAACGCCAAAACGCTTGCGACTTACTTAGCGACCATTTTTATATCGCCCAATCTACTAAATGCCATTCTTTTACCATTACTAAACGACCCCGCATTGGCGTCGATTATGCCAAACATTGGGCCAAACGATTACTGCGTTTCTATATCAAAAACAACCCTTTCATTTCACGCTCCTAACTTGCACACTCTCTTGACCTTTTAGGACTTTCAGTCAAATTTAAATTCCTATGAAAAAAATCCTAAAAATTGTTTTACCTCTTATTACTGTTCTCACCCTTACCTATCAACCTTTACGCGCGAATGAAAACCACATGCGCGAAGCTATGGATGCCCTGAACCAAGCCAAAGCCCATTTAAAAGCTGCCACACCCGATAAGGGCGGTCATCGTGTAAGAGCCATTCATCTCATCGATAATGCCATGGATGAAATCAAAGCAGGCATCCAATACGATCGAGAACACGAATCCAAAAAGGAAGAAAAGAAAAAGAAAAAAGATTAAAAATGGCTTAGCAAGCCATTCAAATAATTGATTTAAACTTCGTGAAAAAAACACGAAGTTTAAATTATTTTATATTTTGTTACTTCCACGATTCGCTGGAGATGCTCGCAAGGCAAGAAGCCTTCTAACGCACTATGGGATCAGGTCATCGGAGGATGCTCAATTGAAACCAGCTTAAAAAACAAGGTAAAAAACTTATTTTTTAAATTTTTGGTAAAATTTTAGTAACACCGTCGACTTGGTTTTCTATAAATTTAAATGCGTCTGATTTTTTAAAGTCATCAATCTTATTAAAAACCTCTTTAATTGCCTCTGAACGTTTACTTTCATATACATCACGTGGTTCTAAAAATTGTGAACATATTTCGCCAGCACCAGACTTAATACATTCATGATGCCTTTCAACTGCTTCGTCCCAATATTTTTTATCTGCCATTCTTTTTTTATAATCATCATAGTATTTAGAAAATGGTTTTGAACTTGGTTGCTGTGGGCATGTTTCAGCACCATCACTGAGTTCTTTGCATTCATCCATTTCCAGATTTTCCATGACATATTTATCAATATTACTTGTGTTCCTAATCTTTCCATTGTCATTTAAATAAAGATCATCAAAAACAATTTTTTCAATAAATTCATCATATCCTTCAAAATTTAACTTATAACGCGAATCTTGAATTGACCTAAAATATTCTATTGGAACAGGCTTCTCCCAGCCTGGATGTACTGCAACATCAATCGATGGTTTATCCAAATGAGAAGCATCAATTAAACCGGATATGAAAGAATTAGAGTTATGACCATCATCTGGCCAATACCAAACTTGATTGCGAAAATTTTTTGGAAATAGGTCATAGTCTGTATTGCTTTTAAATTTCCTAAATTTGTCTAAAATATGTTCAATTAACATCGATTCATTTTCGCAGTTTTTAAGACCAATGGGTATACGGTTTGGATGAGGACCAATATCATTGGATCGATCTACATCAGCAGTTAATCTATTTTTGACCGGACCAGCACCTAGTGTAGTGTAATTTCTACCTGCTTCATCGACTTGTTGAAAGCGAGGATCGTTTTTATATTCTTCACCTTTAGGTGTAATGCGGATTGACGTATGTGAATAACCTAACGCAACAGGATGAGTTTGTAACTCAATCGAATCAGAACAATCTTTTACTTTAATTTCTTGTGCTTCTGACCTTTTTTTATAACCAAGCTCAAGCTTTCCGACTTCCATGATCGCATCAATTGTTTTTAAAGAGGCTTCTCTTTCCTTTTCTAATTCTCTTGCCATTTTTAATTCTCTCGCTCTTTGATTAGAAGAGGTGACTTTTTCCGGGATTGCTGGTTCAGCCATACATGTGATTTTATCAGATTTTTTTTACGATAAAAGTCTTTTTTGGACTAAACAGTGTCGAACCTATCTAATGGATATGCACGGGTAAACCTGTGGTCTTTGGGTAAATTACAGCTTTAGACAAAGCCGACCTGAATCCCGGCACCCTTGATGTTCTACATTTATGGTTTCTTCATCGATACCCACGCTTAAAAGCGTTGTGCGCTGTCTCCAACTGCATAGACTTTTTGATTATTTTTTAAAAAGCGGATCTCCCAATAAAGGGTTCAAAGAAGATTTCGGAATCAAATAAATATACTTTTCAAAATGTTTTTGGTCTTGCTGTTTATCTCCCACATTCAACTTAACGAAATAATGTTCATTTGTTACACTTCCAACCGTTAAGCGATAACTTTTCTCATTCAATGTCGCAATTTCAACATAAGATGGATCACTAAAACCTTCTTTTACAAGATTAGTTTCTAAAATATCGTCAAATCGCAACGAGCTTAAAGTTTGAATTAAACTATCGACTTTTTCACTATCAAGTTTTTCTTTTTTCACACCGGCCATTTCAAACGCATTAGTTTCACTGCTTCGAAACAATTTCCATTCCTCTTTAGCCGTAGGTTTGATTGTGACAGAAGCAATCTTGTCAGGACGAATAAATTGCTTATCCAACCAATCTTCCAGTTTATAATTGAGCGCCGAAAACGGTTCATTCACCAAAAAAATCGATTCATTCTTTTGCGGCAATCTCACATAACGCCCGGATGCATTCGCCGGATTTTTGCCCACATAAAATAAAGTCGCTAATTGATTCGAGTCTTTAAACAATTTAATTTCAATCGCAGCACCCTGATTTTCAGGAGAAACCAAATCTAATTGACTCCATTGATCGGCATTCGCAGGCACATTTTGAACGACTTTAGCCTCAGCAACTTTGGTCAAAAAATCACGCAGCAAAGAAAAAGTTGCAGGATAACCATATTTTTCTTCAACCTGCCAAACCCCATTGATTTTCAATAAAGTTAAAGTCTGCCCAAGTCTCTGAACTTGAACCTTGGTCAAACTGTTAAGATCAAGATCAGAAAAAATTTTTTGTCCCGTTTGCAGTTGCCCCCAAGCTAATGAAGACTGCCTTTTTTGCCTTAAAAAAATGGCGAACGTAACAATCACCAAAGCCACTAACAGCAAAACGAGAAGACGCGTAAATTTCATCAACTTTTTCTTTTTCGTTTTAAAAACAATACTAACCCTACAATAATGACCACTAAAGGCATCACTCCAATATTAATCCATTTCAAAAGATTTTCTAATGAAGTGATGTCATGTCGCAGATCTTTTCGTAATTCCTTTAACTCTTTTTTAACCTCAGCGCGACGCGTCGCAAAACGATCAATTTCCGATTGTTGTTCAGCGGAAACAATAAATTGATCCGTAGCGCCTTTCTTACTTTGTAACTCGTTCAATCGATTTTGCGTCTCTTCCAGATCTTTTTCCAAAGCTTGAATCTTCGAGCGATAGCGCTCGTTAGCCTCAGCCTCTAATCGTTTTAATCGAGTAAAAGGTCGTTGCAACGTCGCACGGCTACGCACCTCAATCAAATCGCTGTCACCTGCTAATTGTTCAATGAGATTTTGCGCAAAATTAAGATTTCCATTCAGAGGAATAGCAATGCGTTGCCCTAAAAAACCCTGAACGCGCACTGAAAATTGATCAGTCAAAAAATCGCTATCACCCACTAAAAGCACAAACGTATCAGAACTACTTTCTTTAAGAAAAGGCTTCGTAGCGCTAACTGAATTAGTGCCCTCTTGAGGCTGTCCACTTGGAAAAGCTGTCTTGAATTTTCCGCTTAACCGAACGACTAAAGAACGCACCGTTTGATCAGAATGAAAATTTTCCAAAACTTTTTCCGGCTGAAAATATGCACTGATGGCTTCCGTTGACATCACATTGGAACTGGAATGCACCAAAACTTCCTGCCGTAATCCGGCAACCGGTTTACCCGTGAAAAAACCGCTAAAAGCAAATAATAAATTATCAATTTGGCTCGTTGCGGGATCCTCAGAATTAACCGCCGTTTTATCGAGCGACAAAACAACCGGCGACTCAATCACACCACGCCCCTGATTAATCGGCGTTTTATAAGTCAAATCCGCCACCACTTTAGTTTTATCAAATGAATAGCCCCACCCTTTTAATAAATCATCCAAAGTCGAACCTCGTGGCATAGGCATATTACCCGCAGGTGCCCGACTCATGTCAGCAATCGAATAAGGATCGAGAAAGACAGCCAACCTTCCCCCAAGCATCACAAATTGATCAATCGCAAATTGCAATTTTTTCGAAAAATCCAAAGGATGAATAACCAACAAAACATTAATTTCTTTGGGTATCTCTTCCGCATCCAAGCCTACTGGTTTCACATCAAAATCGCGCTGCAATTCCGATATCAAGGTCCAAGGCGGTTGCAAACGTTGATTAACAAAAAGATTATCTTTATCCGGCTGATCCCCAAACACCGGAAGCGATGTCACAATACCAATAACAGGTTTTTGAGTGGAAGTTACCTGAACAAGAGAGCGCGCAATATCATACTCTAATAAAGAGGCGCGTTCTGGAGAAAGAAAAGGAATTGAAATTTTATGATCTAACGCGCTAAAAGAAATCCCCAAATAAATATCAGAACCCGTTTGGAGCGGCTGAGGTCGCACGCCATCAATGCGCGCTGAATCTTCCGCATCGGAATCTGGTTCAGGATCATAAGTTTCTACTTGAATTTTACCTTTGGATTTTTTTTGAAATTCCAACAAAAGATTTTCTATCGTGTCCGCATAATTCTTAAGAAATACTGGCATGGCAGTATCTTTCCGCGTGGCATAAAAACGAATAACAATCGGTCCTTGAATTTTTTGCAAAATTTTTTCAGTGCCTTGCGATAAGGTATAAAGCTTGCTTTCCGTAAAATCAAAGCGACTAGGAACAACATTAAAAATAAGATTCAACCCAATTAATAAAACAAAAATGGAAACAACCCCCAAAGTTGAAAAAAGCCAATGTTTCAAGATCTTAGATTGTAACGCCATAACTCTACCCTGCACGATAACCACGCAATAAAATACTGGTGCTAAAAAGACAAAAAACCATTAATGAAAAAAAGAAAACAACATCAGCAAGATATAAAACGCCGTTTCGAAAATTCTCAAAATGCGTCATCACGCTAAAAGATGCCACTCCGTCCACCAACCAATTTGCATCGGGAGCAATCTTAACAAGGAAATTGGTCACTGGAGGATAACCTGCAAGAATTAAGAATAGCCCAATCACCACCGAAAGAATAAAACTCACAATTTGATTTCGTGTCATCGCCGAAGTCATTTCGCTCACTGACAAATAAGCTCCCGCTAATAAAAAGCTGCCCACATATCCCATTGCAATCGCTCCTTTATCAGGATCGCCCAAATAACAAACCGTGATAACAATCGGAAACGTTAATGCCAATGAAATCGTAAGAATCAACCAAGCTGCTAAAAATTTTCCCACAATAGCACACCACGGAGCAATTGGCATGGTCATCAACAACTCAATTGTTCCCGATCGCCTTTCTTCCGCCCATAGCCGCATGCCAATGGCCGGCACTAAAAACAGCCAAAGCCATGGATGCCACAAAAAAAAGGAGTTTGCCAAACTCGCTTCACCCGCCTCAAAAAAGCCGCCAATCATAAATGCAAAAAAACCGGCTAACATTAAAAAAATCACAATAAAAATAAAAGCAATCGGCGAGGCAAAATATCCAATCAACTCTCGTTTCGCGATAGTAAAAATAGCTGGCCAGGATTTCATATCAAAGTTTCATGAATTTTTCGTGCTTCTGTGTCAGGCAGCGTGAGATGACGAAAAACTTCATCCAATTTTCCTTCTTCCTCATGAAGCTCCATTATCGTTCCATTCACCGATAAAACCGCTTCCACCAACGCTTTATTAAAAGATTCACGATTACACTCTTCTTTAGCAAATAACCGAACCTCAAATACTCTGCCTTCACCCACAGGTTCATTTATTTTTTTGACTTGAGCAACGTCCGCCAAACACGCTTTTAATGTCTCGCGCAAAACACCAGAAACTTTTAATAAAATAGAACCCGATAAAGGAGAACGTTGTTTCAACTCATGTGGCGTTCCATTGGCCACAATTTTGCCCCGATCAATAATAATAGCCCGCGTGCAAACCGCTTCAACCTCCTCCAAAATATGCGTGGAAAAAATAATGGCTTTACTTTGCCCCATATTGCGAATCAACGTGCGCACTTCATGTTTTTGATTCGGATCTAACCCATCCGTTGGCTCATCTAAGATCAACACCTCAGGATCATGAATAATGGATTGAGCAAAACAAGTGCGATGACGATAACCTTTCGAAAGCGTGTCAATCAACTGATGTTTTACCGTAGTCAAAAAACACATTTCTAAAACTCGATCCACCGCTTTCTGTTTTTCCATTCCTCGCAAACTTCGAATTTCAGCCGAAAAATTTAAAAATTGGAGCACCGTTAACTCTTCATAAGAAGGCGCATTTTCAGGCAAATAACCAAATAGCCGCTGAGCCGAAATCGGATCTTCTATAATGTCATGCCCGCCAATCCGAGCCGTTCCTGCTGTTGGCGGAGTAAAACCAGTAATCATTCGCATCGTCGTCGACTTGCCGGCTCCATTCGGCCCTAAAAATCCCAACACCTCACCTTTTTCCACCCGAAATGACACCTCATCCACTGCCTTTTTTGTGCCAAACGTCTTTGATAAATTTTTAACCTCGATCATGTTTTTCCAATCAAAAACTTTTCCTATTACTTTTAGTCAAACCTCTTCTTCGACGTCAAGCCTTGTTGTAATATTCAAATGAAATAGATCTTTTGTTAGCTTGATTTTAAATGATACAGCGATAAAAATCATCAAAATGAAAATCCTCACTTTTCTCTTTATTGCCATTTTCAGCCTTACTTTGACTCAATCCACCCTGCAAGCAGAAGAATGCTCCCAATGTCCGATGCCCTCTCCAAAAATAGCGCCAGAGTTTAATCGATTGAAAGAGCTCGTTGGCACGTGGAAAGGCTCGACAAAAATGCAAGGAAAAGATCAAGAGATAATGGTAGAATATCAACTCACCTCGGGCGGCTCCACTTTAGTTGAACATCTTTTCAAAGGCACGCCCCATGAAATGGTTTCAGTTTATTACTCTGTTGGGGAAAAAGTCTTCATGACTCATTATTGCATGCTCGGCAATCAACCTCATTTGCAACTAGAAAAAGCTAAAGATAACACTCTCGAGTTTTCCTTAGCTGACCCCAGTGGTTTGCAATCCAAAAATGAAATTCATATGCACGCTCTTGCCCTCACTTTTACTGATAAAAATTCCATAGTCCAAAAATGGACGGGTTTCGAAAATGGCAAACCTAAGGAAAGCACCACAATAAACCTTTCGCGAGTGCAATAAGACCATTAAAACTATCTTTTTTATTGCACACTAAGAAATTAATTCATTGAGAGCAATTTCTCGCCATTGTCCTACCGGCAAATTACCTAAGCTTAATTTACCAATCGCAACACGAATAAGTCGCAAAGTGGGATAACCGACTTGGGCTGTCATTCTCCGCACTTGCCGATTTTTGCCTTCGGTCAAAGTTAACTCAACCCAGGCAGTAGGGATATTTTTACGATAACGAATTGGAGGCACTCGATCCGGTAACGAAAAAGTCATTGGCAATAACTTCGCAAAACAAGGCTTCGTGCAATAACCTTGGATCATTACGCCATCAGACAACTTTTTCAAAACTTCGCGAGTCATCACACCCTCAACCTGAACCCAGTAAGTTCGCGGATGACCAAAACGAGGCTCTAACAAACGATGCATCAGATCGCCGTCATTCGTCAACAAAAGCAGCCCTTCACTATCTTTATCTAAACGACCCGCCGCATAAACATTTTTAGGCAAATGAAAATCCGCCAAAGTTCTTTGATCTCTCTCGCCGGTAAACTGACTCAGAACTCCGTAAGGCTTATGAAAAATAAAATACTGGAATCGAGCAGATTTAAACTTGGAACTCATTAATATTTTCTACTTCACCATTCAAAAACTTCTTAAACTTTTACTCATTTTCGATGCTTTTCGTTGATCTTATTTTAAATTTTAATCTCGATTTTGGCGGAAGGGGTGGGATTTGAACCCACGGTCCCGCTTAGCGGGACGCTCGATTTCGAGTCGAGTGCCTTAGACCAACTCAGCCACCCTTCCAAGAAGGAAAAATTAAAATAAGTTAAATCGTCAAAAAAGCCAGCCACTAAAAATTGCGCTTCACAATTTGTTGCGTCTTGGCCTGTTTTACAATCGAACCCTCCTCCAAAACTCCGCGCCAATGCGTGCCGGGATAAAGCAAACAACGTTTTCCCAATAATGAACCAGGACTAATTACCGAATTGCAACCCACCTCCGTCTCATCGCCGATAACTGCGCCAAACTTATTAAGCCCTGTATCAATCATTTCACCCCCATGACGAATTACAATATGATCTCGTGTCAATTTCAAATTACTTAAAATCACGCCCGCTGCCAAATGCGCGCGATGACCTAAAATCGAATCTCCTACATAACTAAAGTGTGGCACTTCACTTTCATTCAACAAAATACAATTCTTAAATTCACAAGAGTTGCCCGCAATCACGCCATTACCTAAAATGACATTTTCACGAATATAACACCCATTGCGAATATGACAATTTTCACCGATCCAAGCCGGACCTTTAATAAAAGCTCCGTGCTCAACAACCGTTCCTTTTCCGATAAAAACCTTTTCCCCAATAAAAGGCTGACCCACCAAAGATCCATGAAACGCGGGTTTCAACCGAAATTGAAGATAATTCGGAATCTGCTTCAACGCATCCCACACAAACTGCGCCGACTCAAACAAAGGCTGATGCTCACAATGCGTTAAATCCAAAAATTCTTTTACCGAAAACATAAGTTTTACGGATTATAATTAGCGCTCGCCAAATTCCCAGCTTCATCTTGAACACGAATAAAAAGCTTTTCTCCCCCACTCACCTTAGCTTCAAATATTTCTTCCGAGGAGTCGAGCACACCATCTTTTGGCTGAATTTCTGCAAACTCAACTCCATCACGCGAAATCATGACATCCCAAATTAAAGACCCTTGATCACGCGCGCGAAAAGTGATCACACCATTATCGCTAGCCATTTTCTCAATTTGCGGCGCCGTGTTATCAATCAAAATACCTTCACTAATCTTTTCATCACTTAATGGATCCGTCTCATTACTTTTCTTATCCGTCACCGAAACTTTAAAATAATAAATACCATCTTCCCAACCGATTGTGTCCAAAGTATAAGCAGCCACTTCCAACTCTTTCTCTAAAACCTTGAAATCTTTTTCATTTTCTCGGCGATAACTCAATTGATATGTCAACTGATCGGGATTAGGATCACTCGCCGACCAAACAATCGTTTGCAAACCTCCTCGCAATTCTGGAGCCATGCGCGTGCGATCAAACGAAGGCATCTCAAACAAATCCCAATTAAGCAATTGTTGCAACGTCTTTTGTTGTGGCGGCTGAGGCGGATCAGTCATCGGCGCATAACCAATACCCGAAGGCAACGCGACAATCGCATTGATTCGTGGCGCTAAATTTTTAGGTGTATAAAATACATCAACCCGTCGCACACTACCCGTTTTTAATGACAACTCATACTGTAAATAACGCGCTGCGGGACTGACCACTTTTTGATCCTTCAATTCCACCCAATCATACCATGTCTTGTCCGGCTCTACAGTGTTACCGCTCCGAGTTCGCACGTGCGCCACTTCGCCTTTTACCCGCAAAGCGCCCCACCGACTGAATCCCTGGCTATCGATCACTTCTGATTGATAAATTCCATCACCTCCAGCTGCTTTCAAAGCCCACCATCCTCCATCATTACTCGTGGCAGCAAACAAATTATTTTGATTACTCACCAAGACCGTAATTTGATTCGATTCCGCGCGCGCCACGACACGTTTTTCACCTCGATCACTCACACCATACAAAAACCCGTCATCGCCCGTTCCAATCAACCACTCTCCTCGATAACGCAACAACGCCTGCGGCGAAGCATCCGCCGACCACAAAACCGTAGCAA
Organism: Verrucomicrobiia bacterium; assembly: GCA_019694135.1. Lineage (NCBI taxonomy): Bacteria > Pseudomonadati > Verrucomicrobiota > Verrucomicrobiia > Verrucomicrobiia bacterium. The sequence goes on from JAIBCM010000001.1 coordinate 126,018, forward strand.
ATCCAGGTTGTTCCAACTGATAGACCTCACCTCTTTCTTGACTCAACGAAGGCGTACCTCCCTTTAAAAAAGAATTCATCGCATCACTCTTTTGATTTGCATTTTTTGAATTGTCTAATTTTTCATTAGCAGATTTATCCTCAGTTTGCGGGGGATTAATTTTAGTGCGTTGCGGTTTACTAGCTGCTTCCAATCCCAAAGCTGCAAATGCGATTCGCCCATTTTCATCCACAGCAATCTGTCGAATCTCTTTTCGCGGCGCATCAAAAAGCGCTAGCGCTTTACCTTTTTCTTTCACTTGCAAAACCAAACCCTTTCCCTCCGTGCCAACAAGAAGATCACCATTCTTATCCTGAGCCAAACAACGCAAATTGGGTTCATTGCTATCATAAAAAACTTCGCCCTGACCCAATGCCGTAACCCGATACAATTTTCCTTCCGTGCCCGTCGCCACATACAAATCATTCCCTTTCCACAACAAAGCCCAAATATATTTCTCTTTAGGATCAAAATATTCCTCCACCAATTCCTTTCCATTAACACGATACACTTTCCCATCTGGAGCCGTAGCGGCATATAATACTCCTTTCGCATCCCAAACCAAAGCCGTCACTTGCGATTCTTTGAGCTTCGCCCACTCCATTAATTCACCTACTGGTGAAACTTTAAAAATTTTACCTTCATCACCTGCCGCTAAAAACGTGTTCCCTTGCGAATCACGCACTGCCGACCAAATAACCTTTACAGAAAAATTCGTTTTCAAAGCCGACTCCAATTTCCAGCCTGAACTCAAAACTCCTTCTTCCCCCAAAGTTACCCCTTGCGGCTCACCCTTTAACCATGTCTCAAACCTTTCATGCGTCACACGCACCGAAGGCTGCGCCTTTAACTCTATTCCTACCATCGCCAAAACGATGATCAACCATCTACTGCTTGGTATCCATTTCATATCATTTTACTGTAAAAGTGATTCCTGTTTTTCCTGTAATCTCTCCATCTAATCTTGTGCTTTCTTCCATAACTCGACTTGAAAAAATCGGGGAAGAATCGCTATCGGCATTAGCTAATACACTCATCACCGAAGGCGGCAAATTCTCCAACCGTTTCTCGCGAAAACGCATACCCATCTCAGGCGACAACAACCGAACAACCAATTCATTGGCGCTGCGTTGTTGATTCCATTGCCGCAACAAATCCCTCAATGAATCAGCCTTATCCGAGCCATCATTCCCAGGCCAAAAGGGAAAACGTCTTAAGGAACTAGCATCTTGTTGATCTTCTAGATAAAAAAGCTGACCATTAGCAACTTGCAACGTCACATCATCATCATGATTAAACTTATCCGGTAAAACAAAAGAGAAATTCTTCTGTAAAACTTCGCCATACTTAGGTCGCAACATCACACGCACCTTGATTTCCTGTCCCGGCTCCGGTCGTTGCGGTTCGATTTGGACAGACTCCACAGTAAACACCGATTCGCTAGGTTTCACTTGCAAATTCACATCAAAAAATTCAGGCTCCACTTTCTCCAAACGTTGCCCATACAAATCCCCTACACGTTGCGCCACACCAAAAATCAAACCCATTGCATCGCTTTCATCACCGCTTGAAAAAGCGTCAAAATTCAAAGGTTCATGACCTTTAAGACCTAATTGCCCTTTCAAAGCAACTGACCATTTTGCACTCGCCTCATCATTCTCCAATAAAACACTGCCCACCAAGCTGGCCAAAATTGCCGGCGTAAAAAGTTCATGCGAAACAAAATTACCTTCATAGATTTTCGGCTGCTGATCTTCCCATTGCACCGTAACGCGATAACGAGGCAAAGTCGGCACAGGCCCTACAACCCCGCCAACTGCCGAAAGACGATCCTGAGTCAAGGTTCCCACCGTTCGACGAACATTCGCCAACTTAAAAGGCATATAATAACTCGGAATTGTGCTAATAATTTCCGCTTCGCATAATGGCAACTCAACATCACCCCAACCAAACATAGGATGACCAAAAGCTAAAAGCTGATCTCCCTGCCGCCAAGTGACCGTTCCAGTTCCCGCCATATGCAAATCGCCCGTCAAAAAAGCCACTGAAACCGGCGCCCCCGGCAACAGTTCAGTCCCCCGCTGCGATTGTCCTCTGCCACCACCACCACCTGCCGCCATAAAAAAACCGGAACCCTCCCAAATTTTTTCCATTATTTTCTTAGCATAACCCGAAACACCACTCATGCTCAAAGGTAGAGAAAGCCAACCACTTTTTTCATCATTTTGTAGCCATGAATAACCAGGGAAAAAACGTTCAGGATGCCAAACTGTTTTAACATCCTTAGATTTTTGATTCACTACCAGCATATCTGCAATGGGAGTAAATCCACAATGTCCATCCTTTTCAAACACAGCAATTCTTCGCGAAAGTGCTCCGGCCAATTTTCCCTCAATATATAAAGGGCTTCCGCTCATGCCATGAACCGCACCCGTTAATTTCGTTTTCTCATCTACTAATTTAGCGATAATCAAATCCTTGCCCGGTCCCAAATAATCCTCCGAAACTCCCAAAACTTCTGTTTCCAACGGCACAATATTCGTACCTTGTAAAACCGTATAAGTTGTCCCCTTCATTCCGGCTTTAATTTGGGAAACCGGAAAAATCTCTTCAGCGCGCGAAACACAAATCGCACTCAAAAAAAACATAATTAAACTACCAATCTTCATTACTTTAAATCTTTTCCAAAGCTTGACGCGCCGCGCGCAGCGTCTTTTCCATTTCTTTGGCTCCATGCGCCATAGAAAGAAAGCCTGCTTCAAACTGAGACGGCGCCAAATAAATTCCCTGCTCCAACATTGCATGAAAAAACCGAGCAAACGCCTTGGTATCACTACGCTTCGCATCGGTTAAATTATGAATCTCTTGCTCGCAAAAATAGAGACAAAACATAGACCCTATTTGTTTAAACTGACATCTTTTCCCTTTTTCTCCTAACTGTTTTAAAAGTTCATTCATACTTTCAGCAAATTCGGATCCCAACTCATTAAGACGTCGGAACCCATGACTTGCTTCTAATTCTTTTAATTGCGCCAAACCTGCCGCCATAGCCAAAGGATTTCCCGACAAAGTTCCCGCCTGATAAACCGGCCCATCTGGCGCCAAATAATCCATAATATCCGAGCGCCCACCGAACGCGCCTACGGGTAAACCACCACCAATCACCTTACCAAACGCGCTCAAATCAGGTGTCACACCATAAATTTCTTGCGCCCCACCGCGAGCCAAACGAAATCCCGTCATGACCTCATCAAAAATTAAAAGCGCATCCCATTGCGAACATAATTTTCGCAATCCTTCTAAAAAACCAGATCGAGGCAAATACAAACCCGCATTCGCTGGAATCGGCTCCAAAATAATCGCCGCAATTTCCTTGCCTTGTTCGATAAAAACTTTTTCTACCAACTTCAAATCATTAAAAGGCAACACCGTCGTCAATTCCGCCAAAGCTTGTGGCACTCCTGCACTATCGGGCCTTCCTAATGTCAAAGCGCCACTACCGGCAGCCACCAAAAGCGAATCCACATGACCATGGTAACAGCCTTCGAATTTAATAATTCTTTCCCGTTTGGTAAACCCCCGCGCCAAACGAATGCAAGACATCGTCGCTTCGGTGCCACTATTGCAAAATCGCACTTTTTGAATCGAGGGCACCCATTCGATAATTTTTTTAGCTAAGCTCACTTCATAAGGATTCGGAATGCCAAAACTCAAACCCTTTTCCGCAGCTTGCTTGACTGCATGCACTACCGACTTGGCCGCATGCCCCAAAATATTGGGTCCCCAACTACAAACATAATCCACATAATCATTACCATCCACATCGAACACATAAGCCCCTTCCGCATGCTGCACAAAAAACGGTTTTCCACCCACAGCGCGAAAAGCGCGCACAGGCGAATTCACCCCACCGGGAATATAATTCAACGCTTCGGCAAATAATTTTTCTGAAAGTTCACGTTTCATTAAATTCTACCCTCCATTAAATCGATTAACTCTATAAAACTTTTTACATCATGACGACTGGGATCCGTCGAATCCAATAAATAACGAAACCGCGATAAACGCGCTGAATCCGATGGCCCCACAGCCAGCAATCTCCGATTAAAGGTTTCTTTTTCATCCTCGGAAAGAGGCTTCGCCTTTTTCTTCAACCATTCATAAATTTCATCGTCGCTAGCAGCTTCTTTAACCACTTCAATAAACAGGGTTGAATCTACTTTCAAAAGATCAAGCAAAAGACGATCAAATCCCACCGAAATAAAATTGTAACCGGGCAACTGATTTTTGGTGGCTAACCGCACTTTATCAATCAATCGCGGCAAATGCACTAACCCAAACGCCTTCTCACGTGGACTACGAAGATGCTTGGGAGAAAATTGGTAGGATGTTTTTAAATCATCCACAAAAAAAAGTTCTTTGCGCGGCAAACGCCCCGGATGCTTCCTAGTTTCAGAAGCATATCCCACTGACAATAACGTTGCAATTACGATATCATTCCGATCTTCAGCGCCAATCACTTTCTTAACCTCTTCCTCCTCCCAATCATTCAAAAAACAGCTCCCCAATCCAAAACTCTCCGCAGCCAAAGCCACATGCGCTGCCGCAATCATGGCATCTTTAATAGCAAACTCTCTCTGGCGAATTCCCATTTTTTCTTGAAAAGCCAAAGCCTCTGATTTTGCCCCATCGGCCATCTCTTGAGACCATGCCCCTGTCGCTTGCGCAGTTTCTAAAATTTGGGTCAATACCGATTTCCATCCTTGAAGCGAAGCCGTAAAAACAAATATCACAGGCGCTTCTTGAATTTGAGTTTGATGTCGAGTTACAGCACTCAACTTCTTCCTTTGCGCATCGCCCATTACTAAAACCACGCGCCAAGGTTGCAAGTTCCAATAGCTCGGCGCTTCTGCTGCGGCATCCACTAAAGCATTCAAAAGTGTGTCGGGCAGTAAATCAGACTTAAAATGTTGGACCGATCGACGTTTTTCAATCGCTTTTAAAACCGTAAGCTCGTTCATAAATTAATGATGATGAAAAATAAGTCGGGCGCCACAATGTTCACAACGATTTTGAAAAACGTTTTCATCACCTCGCCAAGGCTCAGCGCAAACAGGACATTTTCCTTTTTGTTGATTTTCTTTTCTTCTTAAAAAATGCCGAATGCTTTCCCTAATCCATAAAAGAATTACCACTGCCAAAAACCCTAGCAAATAAAAATGAAAAACTTGCGGTAAACTCATGGATTATCCTCCGAAGAAAGCGGAGTTTGCGGCCAGTAAAAAGTCAAAGTCGACCAAACTATCTTTTTTTCTGGATCCAAAGCAAATCGCAGTTGTCCCACTAATTTCACAGCTTCTTCATCCACTCCAATATTGCCCGACGAATTTTCAACTAAAGCGCTCTCGACCACTCCCTGAGCAGAAACGCCAACGCGCACTACCGTAGGCAAAAGAGGACGATCCGTAGCCTGCGCGCTCAAAGCAGGCATCAAACCCGAAAATCGCGATTTCAATTCTTCACCAATCACAATCGCTCCCAACTCTACAGTGCGAATGGGCTCTTTGCTTTTTTCCATTTGCGATGAAGCAGCCAAAGGAATTTGCAAAGCCGTTTCAGCTTGTTCCGGCAAACTTGCTTGATCGCCCGGCTCCAATAACTGGCGAGGCGACAAAGTTTTCAATTCACTTTCCAGAGATAATGGCAACAAAGCTAACCGCATATCCGAAGGCAAATTCGACAAAGTAGGCTTAGCAATCACACTCGGATCCTGAAATCGCAATTGAAAAGCAATATCCTGTCCCAAAAACAAATCGGACCCTTCAAAAAAAGCGCTTACCGTTGGAATCTTAGGAACTGAAGGAAATTGCGTTGCAGGCAGTTGGACTTTTAACTCTAACAAAGCGATTCCGTGTAATGCTAAAAAAAATAAAAATAATAAACTCAAACGACCATGCTGTGGCAATTTCCAATGGCCAAAATGGAAAAAAGAATGCTCGTGTGTTTTCGCCATGATTACTCTTTTTGCGTCGCTAAAACGACTTCGATGTGATTCATGAGCGCCTCGCGCATCACATACATTACTGAACCGTGAGCTACAGAAACGTCGGCCTTTAAAATGAGCGCTGCGTTAGGATTTTCTTGATTATAACGACGCAATGCCTCGCCTACTTGCTCCCATGCTAGTTTTTGATCATCAAAATAAACTTCACCATTAGCCGCTAAAGTAATCACACGCCGATTCGCAGAAGTCGCCGATCCCAAAATCGCTTCGGACAACACTACCGGCACGCCCGGTTGGGTGAGATAAACTGAACTTAACATAAAAAAAAGTAACAACAAAAACACAACATTCACCAAAGGCACCACATCCAACGGCCCTTTTACAATGGAAATGGAAGTGGATAATTTCACAGGGAGGAAGAAGCCAAAGAAACTTCCCTATTTTGTTTTTGAATTTCCTGTTCGGAACGAACTCCTTTTTCCGAAAGCGCTTGAACTATTTCGATCCCCGCTCGCTCCATATCGCGCATGAAATGATTAAGCCGCGTCACCAAAAAATTATACGCTGCATACGTAGGAATGGCCACACACAATCCCGCCGCTGCAGTAAGCAAAGCTTCCCAAATGCCTCCCGATAAATCCCCAGCCGTAGCCGTTCCGGACTTGGCTTGCATGGTCATAAAAACCGAAATCATCCCTGTAATCGTTCCCAACAAACCAATTAGAGGCGTTAAATAACCTAAAGTTGCCAAAGTCGAAAGATGCTGCTCCAATCGCGGCATCTGCAACTGAGCCACCTCTTGAACAATCTCCCGCAACTCCGATTTGGGCAAGTTGTGATGCTTAATCGCAGCATGCACCACTTGAGCCACAGGCCCATAAGCCTCCTCACAACGATCCAAAGCCTCTTGATATTGACGCCTTTGCACCAGATTAATAATGCCCGCCAAAAACTCTTCCGCTTTCAAATCTTGACGCCGAAAAAAAAGCCAACGCTCAAAAAAAATAGTCAACGCAACTGCACTGGCTATTAAAATAGGCCACATCAAAAAACCGCCGCGCTGAATCAACTCAAACATAATTTATACAGTGGCCGGTGACTTGTGATAAGTGACTCGTGACAAGTTACCAGTCACCCATTACCCGTTACTTATCACCAAATAAACGACCTCCGTTCCGCCATGATTTGATCCCCCTGCATAATCAATGCCCGCCACGAAGTCACCACCCCTTGCGTAAAATAAGCCTCACCCACAATTTCAAAAACCGCTTTTTGCCAACCTTTCGCATCGGAAAAAGGAACCTCTAAAAAATAAAGTTTATCCTTCGTATTTTTTTGGCGATATTCCAATCGCACCTTCACATTGCTTACTCTCTCTTTCGTATGCCAATTCACATAAAAATAATGGCCCCGTTTCGCGCGCCGCTGAGCCTGAGTCACCGCCCCAAAATTGTGATAACGCCTTTCAAAACGTAAACTTTTATCATCACTCACCGGCGTAACCTCAGGATCATTCACATATTCAGCGATTTTACCAAAAGAAAACCCGCCCGAGGGAGCCACTTCCGGCATCTTTCTCAAATCCGAAAAACTCAACTCTCGCTCTTCCTGAGCCAAAACAGAACTTGCAACCCAAGTCGCCAACAAAATTCCAAGCCAAATTCGCATGCTTCCTTGTAAATCTCAACACCCCGAATGTCAATGCCCCATCAAAACAACCGTTTTTCATACGCTGATCCATCAGTTGACAGATTGCCACGCAAATCCATTCCCTATTTCTGTGATCCTCAAAACTTGACACTACCCCCTGTTATCCCCTTCCCAGCAGTTGCGTGGACGGGATCTCTATTCGCGACCGCCTGCAGCAATTGCGCAGCATTTCGAGCAAGTGATTCGCGGGCAAAATCCGTTCTCAGCCAACTTACCCCATCTTAACCTCGCCTATATATTAACGTAAATATGTGAAAATCAGTGAAATCTTTGAGAATAAAAGACAGCTTTAAAACCCACTTTTTCTGAAAATTTATAAAATATCAAGTTATTATAAATAAATAACTTAAATTAAGTAATAAACAAAATTGTTCACTCATTATACCAAAGGTATAAATTTTAAAACTACCTGTTAATCTCCCCTAATCATGCAAATATTTTACCTGTACCATTTTCGCATCCCTCAGCAGTCAGTAATTTTCGAACCTATTCGCGCCCGCCTGCAGCGATTGCGCAGCATTTCGGGCAGGTCATTCGCCGGCAAGTTTTAGTTGATTCCAACTTGTCTTATTTCATCAATAATCAAGAGTCGACCCCGTAAACATATATAAAGCCTTTCCAAAAGATTTATTTTCATTTTTTATCTCTAACAAAATATGTGTTTACACGATAATTCTCGAATACTATGGCAGATGAATCCCAAGCAAACCATTTTAGGACAGCTCGACTTTTAAGAACCAATACTCCATTGAGAGGTTTATTTTCTCTCGAAGCGTTTTGCCAACTTTTGGGATAAGCACTTGATGGGTGGAAGCTTGGAAGCGCTTCAATGAGTGACTGAGAAGTATAATTACTTGATTTATTCCATGGAAAAGTAGCGACACAAAATACATTTTCTGGAGTTGGAAAAGGAAGGTCATTAATGTCCATATCAAATTGGGGACATTTCTTTCGTTTGGACGGTAACTTGGGCAAATAATAAGCTGAGGTATGATTTTCAAAATCGAAGATTTCTAAATAATGTGCATCTTGAGTCGTAAAAAATAGAACGCTTTTATCTTTTAACACAATCACCCCTCGTTGATCATGAGCATATTTTGCCCAGGGAGGATTTTCTTTAGCTGGAAGCCTTTTATAGAAAGGAAGTGCAGAAAAAATATAATTACAGGATATATAATTGTTGGTTGATATTGTATAAGTGGCAACGGAAAAAATCTGATCTTGATGCGGCATTTCTACAGCTTTGACAAAAGCTATTTTAAAAAAGAAAATGCCCAAAATAATTATTTTTTTCAAATGTTTTTCAGTCATCTAAAACTTATTTATTTTTACTTAGAACCAGGAATTGGTGCAGTATTAGTTTTGGATTCTTTTGCCATTTCATCATCTAGAGCTTGTTCATAGGTTCGTGGGTCAACTCTTACGCCATACTTTCGCGATAATTCATCGGATCCTATTTCTTTTGCGGAAGAAACAAAGGCGGAACGGTTTGGTTTATAGCCTCGTTCCGCTCTTAGACGCTCTACTTTATCTACAATCGTATCAGATACGGATGTAAAATATTTGGCTGCTATCTCGATTCCCTTGCCCTCCAGCTCATATGTTTTTTCATTGCGCCGGATATAGCCAAGGTCTTTTTCTATAATTTTTTCTCCATCGAAGATATATGCTGTATATCCTCCTGTTCCACCACCTGCAGTTCCCCATTTTATAATTCCATAAGCATTAATTTCATCGATCCTTCCGAGATAAAAACCATTAGGGTAAAGAAGTATTTGTCCTACATGGTTAACTCCATTCTTGACCTGTTTGTAAACATGAAACAAATTACCTTGCTTCCCATCTCGATCTAATGACGAAGACACAAGAACTTCTTTTTTACTATCATTGTTTAAATCAATATCAAAACGATAAACTTTATCGCTAAGATAGTAGCGACGCTCAAAGCGGCCCAAAAGAATTTCTTGTGAACGGACTAAATAATCAGCTATTGGGTCTGTAATCTCAACTGCTTGTGTAACAAATCTAAATATTAATGTGATAATTACTACAGCGATTGTGTTTTTAAAAAGATTCATATTTAATTTTTTCTATATTCTTCCATGATTTTTGTAACATAAGGTTCATTAGCTTTGGGTGCATTCTTGGGTTTAAATTGCCATCTTTTTTGGGGATCGGGTTCGTTAGGAATAAATTTTAGCCACACATAATAACCACCATTATATAAAGTAATCGTCAAACCATCTCTACCAGTTACTGTGTGACCATCATTATAATTTGCAGCGACGGGAAAACCAGTAACACCCATTTGGGCACTTACATCAAAAAGAGGTGGTTCAACAAATTGATTGGTATATTGTTGTTGGATTTGGTTAAGATATTGATCGACACCTTTTTTCTTGTCCGTCAGTTCTTTAATCGCAACTGTATTGTTTTCTTGCCAACTATAAACTTGTTTAGTATCCACATAAATACCTTCATCGGTGTCGTCTCGTTGAAATACTCCCCAGCCATTTGGGTCACCCCAGTTTGGAAGCTCAAGATTACCGGGGCCATCACCGCCTGAATTAAATTGATTATAAATTTGGTTTCCTTGACGACTTTCGTGTTTTGCTATGGCCCAGGCATACCAAAATTGTTCTTGGTGATTTTCTATATAACTTTTCGCTTCATCATCCTTGGGATTCTTGCCTCTGATTTTGAATTCAAATTTACTACTATTTAGAGCTCGGAATTGGTTGTGCATTGGTTTTTGATTCCCTCGCCATTTCTTCGTCCAATGCTTGTTCATAAGTGAGTGGATCAACCCTTAAGCCATATCTTTTTGCGAGTTCTTGAATTGGAATTTCTTGAATTATATCTTTCCCGCGAACCATTTTATCGTCGAGATATTTCTTGAAAAGCTCGCGCTTTTTTAAAAGCACATTATCTTCAAATTTATATGTTTTTTCATTGCGTTCGATTCGCGCAAATATTGTTTCAGTTATTTTTTCCCCGTCAAATAAATATGCATTAAAATTACCTGTCCCCCCTCCCCCCGGGCCAAAACAGACAAGTCCATATTGTCCCAACTCATCTATATGCCCTATATAAAATTGATTTTCATGAAATGTCATCTCCCCTACATATTCAAACTCACCATTAATTTTCTGATGGATTTTCCATATATTTCCCTGATGTCCATCTATATCTCGTGACAAAGAGAGGAGCATTTCTTTTTTCCCATCATTGTTAAGATCAATATCGATACGCAGCAATCTGTCGCTTTTAAAAAAATTACTGGGGTGGGTTGATAAAAAAGAAGGATGAGGTGAGTGAAGAAAATCTCTTACTGGATCAGTGGTTGCAAACGACTTCTGAATTATTAACAAGCTCAGGATAAAGATAGAAAATTTAGTTTTCATTCGGTTATTGCGGTTTTTTCTTCATATTCTTGAAGAACTTTGTAGAGATAATTTTTCGAGTTAGGATGATAAAGCCATTTCGGGCTGCGATTAGGATTAAAGTCCCAAGGAATGCTGCAGTTAACTCCATCAACGATAAAGGTAGGACATCCCTCACCTCCATTATAAAGCGTCACAGTTCCAGCTTCGAGAGCTGACATATGTGTTGTTGTTCCGGGATGCACCCAATCATTAGGAGGTTTTTTCGCGTCTTGATCGTTGGGCCATTTGGCAGCAACTGCTATAAAAAAATGCTCCATTAATGTTTTCTTTTGCTTCAACTCCTTATAAAATTTATCGATATTTTCTTTCCAACTATAAACCTCTTTTGTATTTGCCGTGACTTCTAATGGCTTATCAAGTTGCGCAATACCCCAACCATCCGGTGGCCCATAGTTTGGCTGTTCTTTAGGTGGATCATTAGCGTTAAACTGATTATAAACATGATCGCTAGTCGTCCCACGACTCTCATGCTGCACCATCGCCCACGCATACTTATATTCTCCCTGAGTTGATACAATATGGCTCTTCGCTTCGGCATCCCTCGGATTCTTGCCACGGATTTTGAACTCAAATTTTTGCTCTGGGCCGAGATAGTTATCTTGAGCATCTTTGATGTGATAATAAAGCGTACACTTGCCACCGACGAATTCCGCCTTACCCGTAAAAGAATCATAAATCTTCCAAGGCTCGCTCATAGGAATTTCGATGGTTCCGTCTTCAGGAATATTCATATCATCTTTGGTATTGCGTTCGGGGCGTTCTGTTTTAATTTCCATGCGCCATTCTACCATCATACCCGTAAAAGAACCTTTGCCAATGCGCGCTTCTAATTTTGGCATTTGCGGTTTGCCAGTGATGTAAGCCACGTTATCCGGCCCGTGGGCTTTAATGATTTTTTCTTCGCTTTCTCCCATATCTGTTGTGTCTTGGGAAGTGGGACGATTGAGTTGTTTTAATTCCACCGGCAGCATCACGACGGCTTTTGGTGCGCCATCCATGATAGCTTGACCCGCAATAGCGCCGTCATTGTTAATGTCGTTGGCCCAGGTAATCTGCCAGCCATTATCGTCGGGAAGAGTTTGAGTCACGGGAAACTTTTCATAAACTTGCGATTCAGGATTTTTGCGAAACATAAAGGCATTGCCTTGAGAATCATTAATGAGCGTTTCCTCTTTATCATTAACACTGGTGGCATAACCGCCACCCAACACAAAACCACCCCCACCACCCGCGCCGACTAACAGTGCCCAATCCTTCTTTTGACCCGCAATCTGATTCTGGTTATTAATCGAAAAACCCGCATCTAACGCGCCAAGAAACTGGGCCGAAGCTCCTGCACTAGCCCAATACTGGCAGTTATCCACAGTTTGATTCCCTTCCACATGCGCATACCAACCGGCCACAAAAGCCCCTTGGGCATTGATACTAAAACCTTCCTGACTATCCATCCAAAACTGATACTCCGGAGCAAAAGCAATTTTCATACCCGCCTGCGGGGTCCAAAACATAGGAATTGCCTCACTATAATTCGCGGTTGCTTCTTTATAATTTTGATATTCATCATAATACCAATAAGTATACTGCCACTGAGCTATCGCAAAACCTAGCGTCTGACGCGAATCATTCATCGCATAAGCCCGCTTGCTTTTCAACCCCTGATAAGAATAACTCAGCATATGCGGATCTTGCAAAATGGCCTCTGGCACCTTCGGCGAATTCCATTCACCCAACTCAATGGCTTCACCACTCTCCAAATTAACAATGCTTGAATTCACATCGCCTTGTTTAGGACACAGCAAAATATCGCCTCCCTCATTCAAATCATAAACCCTATTACCTGGCCAATAATCGACTTGCCCTTTATGAAGAGTAAAATAAATAGCCCCTTGCCTTCCCACCAAATCACCCACCTCATTAACCTTCAATCCCATTCCTTCCAACCCAAAATCAACCACCGCATAACTCGGGACATCATCGGGATTAGGCGGCGGATTGGGATCCAAAGGATCCGTCCCATCCTGAGCCTCCTGACCATTAGACACCCCATCCCCATCGGCATCATCATCCGCCCCTTGCTGCTCCAAATCACCCCACAACACCACCTCCACACCATCATCCAACCCATCATTATCCTCATCCACCCAATTCGGAGGCTTAGGCTTCCACTTATCCAGGTCAAAACTGAAAACAAACTTCAACTGACCCTGATTCACCAAAGCAAAATTCGCATCATCATCCTTATTAGTCGTCCAAGGATAACTATTGGTATACCCTTCCTGGATCAACCGATCATAAAAAAACTGAGCAACATATTTTAACTGACCTTGATTGACCGGAGCATAATTACCATTGGTCTTAGAAAAACTCTCCACCAAATCCAAACAATCCCCCGCGCCATTAGGGAGCTTCTCCTCCAACTCCAAAGCCGCCTGAAAAGCCACATGCTTGAGCTGTCCCACATTGACCGGTCCATAATTGTCAGCAGCCAAATTGGTATTAATCACCCCGCGCGTAATCCACCATTTGGGAACCGCAGCGGCACTAACCAAACTGACAAACAAAAAAACCAAACACCATTGCACCGCGGAGGTCGCAGAGAGCGCGGAGAAAATCTTTAAAACTTTAAACTTCATTTTCTTAAAAATCTTAAACTTTTTCTTTTTTTATTTTCCTCTGCGAAACTCTGCGTTCTCTGCGGTTAATAGCCGTTGCCTGTTACTAGTCACCTCTTACTTAAACTGTCCCATCGGAATATCGCCTTGTGGTTGCAAATAAAGTTTGCCATTCACCTGCAAATCTCCACCAACATAAGCGCTACTCATCATCTCAGTCACACCTGAAACCATCACATCGCCTTCTGCGCTAATGTTATCGGTATTAATATCATTAAAATAGCTATAGCCTTTCACCGTGGCATTGCCTTTCACCACTGCATCTCCATTCTTCTTCACCGTGAACGCATTGGAACGTTGGTTGCCCGTGACACCATTGCCCACCACAAACAAATCATCGGTAGCCACCCAATCTTCGGCAGAACCTTGAGCCACATTATAACGACCTACCACCACTTGACTCATGCCTTGAGCAATCGTGCCTAAACCCAAAGAAAAAGCCGATTCACCACTTGCTGTAACCGTTTCACCCATCGCTACAGAACCATAACCACTAGCCGTAGCAAAACCTCCCACCGCAAAAGATAAATCCCCACTTGCAATCGTCTTTTCTCCCAACGCTACAGCGGCTCCTCCACTTGCCAAAGATTGGTTGCCCGCCGCAAACGCAGAAAAACCCGTCGCCGTGGCATAACCCAAAGCCGTCTTATCTGTTCCTTTTGCCACATAACGCCCATCACCCAACTTCCTAGTCAGAATACTGCCATCACCCGAAAGCGACTGATTAGGCATCACACTATTATTACCATTAACCGTCAAAGAATTCTGAAACACAGAATTGTTCCCACCCGGCACCAACCACACCTTCCACTGACCATAAGAATCATAAAGCACCAACGAATGATCCACATCCAACCGCATCATCGGCAACCAACTATTATTGCCATTCCACCTTTCCCAAGTCCAACCGGCCGTCGGTCGATTCAAACTAAAGCGAAACTCCCCATACTCATCATCCGGATAATCCGTGTAATTCAAACTCACCCCCGCCTCATTAGTCTGCCCCTGCCACGAACCCAAATTCAAAACATTGCCCTGCACATCCAAATTACCCGTTACTGTCAAATCTGCGGCACGAACAACGGCGATGGCAAAAATAAAACTACAAAAAAGAATGATTTGTTTTTTCATGACACCAAAAATGACTCCCACACAGAAAATTAGCAAGAAAAAAACTGTGAAAATTAACTATAAGTAACTCTTATACAATGTATTAGATTTTCTTATAGTTGCTCTTTGAGACGTAGGATACAGCAGGATAAGCAGTTAGGTAAAAAGCTTGAACCCTTGCTCTACATTGCTTAGTGATTATTTTTGCTTTGCTATTTACTAAAAACTGATCGCTTTAATCTTTATTTTTCATTCTTTCGACCTATCGTGACGATTTTTCTCATGTCAGCTTTTTCACTTCTTAAAACCGATGGCGGTGCGCGGCTGGGTCAGTTGACCACGGCGCATGGGGTGATTGAAACGCCTGTTTTTATGCCCGTAGGCACGCAGGGTTCCGTGAAAGCGGTTTCACCTCGCGAATTGGTGGAAATGCAATTTCCGATTATTTTAGGCAATACTTATCATCTTTTTATTCGTCCTGGATTAAAAGTTTTCCACACGGTTGGTGGCTTGCATCGTTTTAATAGTTGGAATGGGGCGATTTTGACTGATAGCGGCGGGTTTCAAGTTTTTAGTTTAGCCAAATTAAGAAAAATTACTGAGCACGGCGTGCATTTTCAAAGTCATGTCGATGGCACGCCACTTTTTTTAGGGCCGAAAGAAGCACTGGATATTCAAGCCATTCTGGGTAGCGATATCGCGATGTTGTTTGACGAATGTCCGCCCTGTCCTGCGGAAAAAAGTGTTGTAGCAGAAGCCGTGCGACGCACTTTGCAATGGGCAGAGCAAGCTAAAGAATATTTAGTTTCAGGAAATTTACCTTCTTCGCCCACTGCCGATCGCTTGCATTTTGCTATTGTGCAGGGCGGCACTTATACGGATTTGCGTCAAGAATGCGCAGAACGTTTGATTGAGTTAGGTTTTGATGGTTACGCGATTGGTGGAGTGAGCGTGGGCGAGCCGCAACCGGAAATGTTTGCGGCGGTGGAAGCGACAACACCTCATCTGCCCACAACCCATGCGCGTTATGCGATGGGATTAGGCATGCCACATCAAATGGTTGAGATGGTGGCGCGCGGTGTGGATATGTTTGATTGTGTGTTGCCGACGCGGTTGGCGCGTAATGGAACGGCTTTTGTTGCTACGGGTCTTTTGAATTTGGTCAATGCCGAGTTTACTGAGGACACGAATCCGATTGAAAAAGATTGTCACTGTTATGCTTGTCAAAATTTTTCTCGGGCTTACATTCGCCATTTATTGAAAGCGAAAGAAATTCTGGGGTTGCGTTTGGTCAGCCTGCATAATTTACATTTCTATGGAGAACTTATGAGACAAATTCGAAAGGCGATTCGTGAAGAGCGATTTGACGCTTTTCGGAAAAATTTTGTATCAACTTTTCAATCTAAAAATTAAGGACAACATATTATGATGCACTATTTATTAATGGCACCCCCTCCCTCAACCACTCCCGGCACGCAACCTACCGCGCCAGGCTGGACAAGTTTCGTTCCGATTTTGTTGATGATCGTGGTTTTTTATTTTCTTCTGATTCGTCCTCAACAGAAAAAAGCTAAGGACCATCAAAAAATGTTGGAATCCATCGATACGGGGGATGAAGTGATTACGGCAGGGGGCATAGTGGGCGTGGTGGCTAATCGCAAGGATAAAACTCTTGTTATCAAAGTGGCAGAAAATGTAAAAATCGAGGTTTTAAAATCGGCAATTCAAACCGTAAGAAAAGCCGATAACGCCAGTTCAACCCAAGCTTAATTTAAGTTATGCAAACATCGCTGCTTTTTTTTGGAGGATTACTTTTTCTCATCCTTTTTATCTGGTATTTAGCCGCAACGGAACGCCGCATGCGACTTGGCGTGGGGCTGGCGCTTTGGCTCACTTTATTTGCCCTATGCGCTGTATCCGTCTATCCTCCCAAAGAAACGGTTCGCTTAGGGTTGGATTTAAAAGGGGGCACCTCTTTTTTGATTGAATTGGACGGAAATCCCACACCCGATGCGTTGCAACAAGCCGTAGCCGTCATTCGTAAACGCATTGATAAATTTGGTGTGGCGGAACCTTTGATTCAGCCTGCTGGCGAAAAAAGAATCATGGTGCAAATTCCCGGGCTTTCTGCTGCGGATAAAAATACGGCTCGCTCACAACTGGAAAAAGTTGCGCGTTTAGAGTTTCGACTTGTCCACCCTAATAACAATAACGAAATCGAAAAAATAGAAAAAGGCGCGCCGGTGCCTGCAAACTATGAATTAAAAGAGCTCAAAGACATGCAAGCAGGCAAAGAAGTCACCAGTAAGCTGCTTGTGAAACGGCGTGTAGAGTTGAGCGGCAATTTGGTGGCTCGCGCATTTCGCTACATTCAGCCAACAGGCGAATCTGCAGTTTCGATTGAATTCAAATCGGAAGGCAAAGAGATTTTCGGCAAATTAACAGAAGCCCATGTTGGTGAACGTTTGGCGATTGTTTTGGATGGAGAAGTGAAAAGCGCGCCAGCTATTCGCCAACCCATCTACGGTGGAAGTGCAGAAATTTCTGGCAATTTTACTCCACAAGAAGCTGAAGAATTGGCAAGCGTGTTAGAAAATCCTTTGGAAACACCCGTTCAAATTATCGAGGAACGCGGCGTGGATCCCAGTTTGGGACGCGACTCGATTCGCAGCGGAATTTTAGCAGCTTGCTATGGTGCCGCAGCTGTTATTTTGTTCATGTTAATTTATTATCGTTTCCTAGGCGTGATAGCCGTTTGTGCGTTATTGATTAATTTATTGATTCTTTTCGGTTTGCTAGCGCAATTTCATTTCACGCTCACGCTTCCGGGTATTGCAGGCATTATTTTGACCTTGGGCATGGCGGTGGATGCCAATGTGTTAATTTACGAACGTATTCGCGAGGAAATGGCGGCGGGGAAACCGATTTCTGCTGCGATTACTTCTGGCTTTGATAAAGCATTCAGTTCGATTTTGGATGCTAACGTAACCACCATTATCACATCAGCCATTCTCTTTTGGCAAGGAAGTGGCGCAGTGCAGGGATTTGCTGTTACTTTAACCCTTGGCATTTTAGGCACGCTCTTTGCCGCGTTGATTATCACTCGCAATCTACTGGAATGGAAAGATGTCAAAACCGGTTACCAAAAACTGACAATTATGCAGTTTGTCAAACGTCCGAATTTTAACTTTATGAAATATCGGTTTCTCGCTTTTGCGCTTTCCGGAATCGTCTTAATCGCAGGCATGGGCGCTTTCGTTATGAAAGGCAATGATGTTTACAGTGTCGATTTTACGGGTGGCGAGGCACTAACGCTGAGTTACTCGCAAAAGCAAAACGTTGGCCAATTACGCGCCAGTTTAGAAAAAGCAGGCATTCAAGATGCGGTTTTGCAAAGCCAAAAGTCGCCTGATGGCCAACATGAAGCGCTTTTGGTAAAAACTCAGTTTGGCCAGGGAGACCAAGCTGAAAAGGTATTGCTCGAGCAATTTCCTCAAGCCGGTTTCTCACGTATTTCATTGGATAAAGTGGGCCCCGTGGTAGGAACAGAGCTCAAAAATAAATCGGCCTTTGCTTTGCTGCTCGCGCTGTTGGGCATTCTCATTTATGTCACGATTCGTTTTGAATTTTCCTTTGCGATTGGTGCTATTGTCGCCTTGCTCCACGACGTGTTGATTACAGTGGGAGTTTTTGCTCTAACCGATCATAAACTTTCATTAACCGTTGTAGGCGCTGTTCTAGCGATTGCGGGTTATTCCATTAATGATACGATTGTGGTGTTTGATCGCATCCGCGAAAGTTTGCGTCTTTCGGAAAAAGGATCGCTCATGACTTTGATTGATCGTGCGCTCAATGCGACTTTGAGCCGCACTCTCTTAACCTCAGGCACCACTTTGCTCAGTGTCATCGCGTTATTTATTTTCGGCGGCCCAGTCATTCACGATTTTGCTTTTGCCTTATTGATAGGCATTGCAGCCGGCACTTATTCCTCACTTTACATTGCCAGTCCGATCGTATTGTGGTGGACAGGCAACCGAACCGAATGGCTCAAATCGCAAGTAGCTCCGGCTAAGGCTTAACTGAAGGTGCGGGAGAAGTCTGAGTTTGCTGATAATAAGTCCCAGGATCTTTTAAAATCGGACTTTTAAGCATGACTTCTATTTGTTCCGGGGTCAATTGATGTTGTCCATCAATTGTAGTGTCTCGAGCCAGAGGCGCTACAAACATCAAATTGAGTTTATCCAAAGGCGGAAGACTATCATAAATTTCTCCTAAAGTCCCATGTGAAAAGTCGCTATAGCTCAAGCTAGAAGTATTGAAATGACCTCCATCATCATGTCCAAATACTTTCTGTTTTCCGATGAGGATATGAACGCTTTCATGAGCCGCAATATTGGCAGGCACATTTCGATTTTCATTACCTATACCAATAAATAAACTATTATTAATATTACGATAACTGCCCTGCCCTCCAGTCAGTCCAACGCCAAAAGCATAAGCCTCAATACCATAAACATTCTGATCGCCTTCAATATAAGCATGCTCACCACCCACCAAGATCATGCGAATACCTTCATCCGGCGAATAATCTCCACTGGATTCCATCGCTAGCATCACCATTTCTTTTTGAGACAAACCCTTTGTTATATCAATATCCAACGAAAGATCGAGAATCAGAGGTTTTTTCGCAACAACTAAGATCGAAGCTTGCGCAAAATGCTCTCTTATAGACTGCAAATGTCTGGCAATGTCTTGCTCGGTAGCTATGGGATTGCCATTTTTGTCTTTGTAAATGATGGGTTGAATTTCCAAAACTTTTTCAGGCGGAACTGATGCTTCAACATTTAAGGTCTGCCCCAAAGTTTCGTCTCGATAACTCACCGTCACCTTGCTGCCCAACTCAGCAAGAAAAGTTTGATCTTCAGGGGAATTATCGGGTTGACCATTAACACGATGTTGATCAAAAACCTGACTGGAAACCAAAATAAGTTCCTTAGTGCGAAAGGTTCCAGGCTTACCAGGAACTTCGTAGAGCTTTATTTTTGATGAATCTTGGTAAGAGCTTTGCGTAGGGTCGGAAGTTTGCGTCTTAAGATCCATCTCAATACTTCCTTTTCCAGCCAAGGCCGGATTTTCATATTCCACAAAGAAATGATCATCGGAATTTTCAGGATAAAGTTCCGGTGCGGAAAGCACTTGAAACCCTATTTCCTCACCCAAAATAACGGCTCCCTGGCGAATCACCATATCCCCAGAATAATCTCTGACCTCTGCTGGAGTTGCTTTCCCATCGCGATCGGCATCCACACGAATGGTTTGCGTTTTCAAATCAATCGTGCCAATGGGTCTTCGAGGTTCAATACTATCTACAAGGTTAGCAACCTTCAATTGATCAACCGATTTACCATTTTTGTTAATGAAGCGCAGCGCAGGCTTTGCTTGAGAAGCTAGAATTTTTTCTAAACGCTGAGGATTCGCCTGTTTTTTATTTTTATCTAAGGCCATAGTATTTCAATTTAAAAAACGTAATTTTTTTAAACATTAAATTCTTATCGGCATATCTGGACCCACAGGAGCAGGAGGTTGAGGCCGAGGAGCTCTGGGAATAATTTCTCGTGGCCCAACCGTTTCGTTCTCTTTTTCCAGATAAGGCGATCGCTGAATAGTTTCAATTTGATCGGGAGTCAAACCCCCTTCGCTAACAAAGAAATTTTTCGAATTCAACATTCTTGATTTCATTAAAACATCATCTCCCACAAACAACATTTTAGCTTTCGGCGCATCGGGATATGTTTTATTCACATGACGAACCAGCCGCCTCATTTCCCTAGGATTCAACCCGTCCTCTAAATTAATCCCGGGAGGCAACGGTATTATCTTTAAATCCGTTTCTTTCGCTTGGATGCCCTTCAAAGCTAAATCTGTTTCTATTTTATCTTGATAAATCTCGCGTTTATCCTCATCGAATGGCTTTTCAGAGCCCACAAAAACGACTGTTTGATAATTGAAAACTTTTTCCACAGGAATCTTGACGGAAAGGGTTTCAGACAAGGGGACGATATGAGTTGGACGACCCGATGTATAACAATCCACTATTCTTTGTTTTCCATCATAAGTTACCTGAATTCTATCTCCCAACTTTGCCACTATTGGGATAACTTTATCTCCATCCATTTGATCCACTAAATCGTAGCTTGGCACTAAAGCAAGAGGTAACGAAACGTAACATCCTGAGCCTGGTGGATTTTCAAAAAGATCAATGGCTAAAATTTTAGGAAACCCTTGCGGACCTATACGCATATCAACTTGAATCTTTCCCTGACCAGCTAGATCTTTATTTTGATATTGAATATAAAAATAACCTTCTTGATTTTTTCCTTCGGTTAATTGAGGAGTCGTTACAGGTTTTTTATCTGCACCAAGAAATTGCAATCCCGTTTTTCTTTCATAAGGCGCTAAACATGAAGTTATTTTATCCGAAGGACTTTTTTCTATAAAATATTCCGCCATGACTTTACTAATAAAACATTATTTATTCTGAATGCAAAATAAAAAAATGAGAAAGACGTGTTTTTTTTAAAAAATTGCTTTAAGAAAAAATGTATGGCGGAACAATTAAAAAAACAAATATTTCAGCTAGGTCAAAATGCCCGAGAGGCTGCACGCGTCTTGGCTAAGACTTCTTCTGCTTTGAAAAATAAAGCCTTGGAAACCATCGCAAACGAGCTGGAAATAGAAAAAGCCACTTTATTAGTAGAAAATAAAAAAGATATCGAAAATGCTAAAGAAAAAGGCCTTTCTTCGGCCATGATTGATCGTTTGACATTAAGCGAAAAACGCATCACTGACATGGCACGAGGCGCCCGAGAAGTCGCCGCACTCCAAGATCCCGTTGGCGAAATCATTCGCGAATGGGATAGACCTAATGGACTGCATATTGTGAAACGGCGGGTGCCGATCGGAGTCATAGGCATCATTTACGAATCGCGTCCCAACGTCACTTGCGATGCTGCAGTGCTTTGTTTAAAAACCGGCAACGCCACTATTTTACGCGGTGGTAGCGAAGCATTTCATTCGAACCAAGCTATTGTCGCAGTCATGAGTCGCGCCTTAGAAAAAGCGGGTCTTCCTCAAACCAGCATTCAATTGATCGCCTCTACCGACCGTGACGCTGTAAAATTATTATGTGAAATGGATCAATATTTGGATGTTATCATTCCTCGCGGCGGCCATTCTCTCATTGAAACCGTTGTCAACCATGCGCGCATGCCCGTTATCAAACATTACCACGGCGTTTGCCATGTTTTTGTGGATCGCGATGCCGATTTGAAAATGGCAAAAGAAATTATCGTCAACGCCAAATGCCAGCGCCCTGGCGTTTGTAATGCCATGGAAACACTCTTGGTAGATGAAACGATCGCCGAAAAATTTCTGCCACAAATCGCAAAAGCGCTCACAGAAAAAAATGTGGAATTGCGCGGCGATGCTGCCAGCAAAAAAATGGTGCCCTCCATGAAAGAAGCCACTGAAAAAGATTGGACAACCGAATATCTCGACCTGATTTTAAGCGTGCGCATCGTCCCTGATGTCAATGCTGCCATGGATCACTTAGAACGTTACGGCTCACATCACTCCGACACCATCGTCACCAAAAATAAAGTAACAGCCGAACGCTTTTTAAATGAAGTGGATTCCGCCACGGTTTATTGGAATGCCAGCACCCGCTTTACCGACGGGGGCGAATTTGGTTTTGGTGCAGAAATTGGGATTAGCACTGACAAATTGCATGCTCGCGGTCCAATGGGTCTTGAGGAATTAACCACCTACAAATATCAAATAATCGGCCAAGGACAGATAAGAAATTAAAGCAATGCCATAGCATTGTGGATAACTAAAAACTTAAAATCACAAATTTGCTTTTTAAAAAATTCTCGTATATTGCTCGTTTAGAGATGATATGAATAAAGAAAATTCAAACTCGAACCCCCCAGCTAACATATGGCAATGTGTAACGGAAAGAGAACCATCCGAAAACGGGGAAAAACCTCTTATACCGTATGAAAATTTGTCAAAAATGTTGGATGAAATTTCACAAGGCTTAAAGATGCACAAAGTAATTGATGAACATCAAAAAAACAAAATACTAAAACAGGCCGGTCAAGTTGAATTACCCAAATCAAAAATGGAAATAATCCTAGATGCTATGGAAAAAATTGATGACAATATTTTTTCTAAAACGACACCTCCACAAAATTCTCAAGCTCCTAAAGTAACCCCATAAGGTCAGAAGTCTTAGCAAAGCACCCAAATCCTCCGATTAACTTCCTGAAGCTATTTTCACATCACAGCATGAGCCAGTCTATAACCTTTTTCATAAAAAAGACTAATCTAACGTCCTAAAAAATCTTCACAAAGAAATAATCGGAATCGCTCGATTTTTTTGCCCTTCTCTTCAATCCAAAAGGAATCTCCTAAGGGCGTCACTTTTCGAAACTCGTGACGCAACGTTTTGGGTGTCTGTTTTTTAATCGCATTTTCGTAATCTTCCTCAGGATGATTACTCGGCGGTTTATCTTGATGCTTCACCGTTGTTACAAAAATGGCATCTTGCCCCACACGATCCTGATATCCCGGCCAAAAATCAAATTGATTCTGAATTTTTTCTGGGTTATGCGCCATGTAAGCGCGCTGCGCCAATCGATCCCCTTTTCGATACCAAGTGATAACCGAAGCTAATTGATAGCGATTCGCGATGACGAAAGTAGCATAATGCTCTTGCTGCGCTTCTTCCACTTTTTGTGTGAGCTGCTTCCACCCTCGCACACGAGTTAAAGGATCAAGTTTGGGTGGAAGCGGCAAAAATTCTGTCACATGCAAAACCATCGTCATCGTAAAACCCAAACCCAACGCAGCAATTACAAAACCTTTTTCTACTGGGCTAAATTTTTCTTTTTCTAACCAAAGCGCCGTAGAGAAAATCAATGCTGTCACATAACCCGGCACTGTCCAATTGGGTTGCCCACTATCATTCAACGCAAACACGGCAAAAAACCCAAATAACGGAAGAAAATGGCAAAGCAAATAAACCCATCGAACCGATACAAAATCGGATTGATTCAGTTTTTGCCAACCTTGATTTTTTACCCGTTTTAAAGCCCAAAGAGTCGCCACCATCACACCCGCCCATATCAAAGGTGAAAACACAATTGCTTGCATCTGTAAAAATTGAAAAAATTCGCGAATAGAAATGCGAAAAGGGTGATCCAATGAACCGCGCGATTGCAAATGATCAAACGTAATCCATTGATGCTGCGAATTCCAAATCCAAAATGGCGTGGTAAACAAAAGAGATAAAATCGCGGCGGCCCACGGTTTTAACGTTTTAAGCTCGTGTCGTCCCTGGCGCGTTAACAATAAAAAAATTCCAAAACAAATGCCCTGAATCGCATTAGTGAATTTTGCCAAAAACCCAAGTCCCACCAACGAACCGGTCAGCAACCAAGCTGCCCAACTATTTTTTTCATAAGCTTGCCAACCCACCACCGCTGCAGCCGTCCAGAAAAAAACGCTCAACGGATCAATCGTCATCAAAACACTGCCCACCGCAAAAAGAGGCAAGGCACAAGAAACCACTAAAGTCCAAAATGCCGCGCGCGCGGAAAAAAGTCTCTTTGCCAAATAAAAAACCAAAAGTGAAGTGGCCGCATGCAAAATAACCGCAAGCCAACGCACACCAAAAACAGTGTCACCGGCCAAAGCCGTTCCCAAGCGAATCGTCCAAGCAACTAGTGGTCCCTTACTATAATAACTCCAATCCAAAAATTTCGACCATAACCAATAATAAGTTTCATCCGGTAAAATAGGAAAATAGGTGCAAAGCCATAAACGAAACACGGCCAACCCGCCAATGAGCAAAAAGGCGGCTCGCGTATATTTTAATTGCCAACTCGAATCAAAAGAGTTCACTTCATTGTTAGATGTCATGATTTTGAAAATTCCTTCTAGCAAATTATCATTGGAAAACACGTTAAATTGTGGCCAGGTTTTTTGTTGGCATACTGATCAGGATACTAATTGGCATGGTTGGATCGATCAAGTTCCAGTAAAAGCTTGGCTAGAAAATAATCGCATTCTTTGCGTGGAGGCAAAAGAGGGTCAACTATCAGAGGCTCAAATCAAGCATTATTTTGGTTTGGAAGATAATTTGGATTCCATTATTCGAACATTTCCTCAAGACCCGTGGATGATTCAAGCCACCGAATTTTCCTACGGGTTAAGTATTTTGCGACAACCGATTTGGGAGGGCCTCGCGAGTTTTATCTGTTCTGCTATGAAACAAATTGTGCAAATTCAACAAATCAATCGTGAACTGAGATCGAGATTTGGAACATCTATGAAATTTGGTCACCAATTCCCAACCGTTCTACAACTTGCGTCTTACAGCGAAACCAAACTGCGTGAAGCCAAACTGGGATTTCGCGCTAAACATTTAGCGCGTGCGGTGCAACAGCTCAAAGAAGGTTTAGTAAATTTAGAAAGCATTCGCGATATGGATGACGCTACGGCTCAAAAAGAATTATTAAAATTAGCTGGCGTCGGACCCAAAATTGCGAATTGCGTTTTACTTTTTTGTTATCAACGATGGAAAGCGTTTCCGATCGATGTTTGGATTTTGCGAGGTTTGAAAGAGCTTTATTTTCCTAGAAAAAGAAAGCTCACCCCGGCTTATCTCGAGGCTTTTACTCGCGATTATTTCGGGCCTTATGGTGGTATTGCTCAGCAATATCTTTTTCATTGGTTACGACACCGAAATTGATTTAATTTCTTATTCTCATGAAAAAGTGTCAAATTGGTTTAGTGGATTATGGCATGGGCAATGTGCGAAGTGTGGAAAAAGCACTGGAGCATGTGGGCGCAGAGGTGTTTCGTGCGATGGACGCTAAAATGTTGTCGCAAGCCGATAAGTTGGTCATGCCGGGTCAGGGCGCTTTTCGCGATTGCGTGGCGCACTTG
Organism: Verrucomicrobiia bacterium; assembly: GCA_019694135.1. Taxonomy (NCBI): domain Bacteria; kingdom Pseudomonadati; phylum Verrucomicrobiota; class Verrucomicrobiia; species Verrucomicrobiia bacterium. The sequence continues at coordinate 152,012 of JAIBCM010000001.1, forward strand.
CAAAAAAATGAATTATGGGAAGCTTTAATCGCATGGCTCAAGAAAGGCTCACCTTTTTTAGGCATCTGTTTAGGTCAACAAGCGTTGTTTGAAACGGCTTATGAAAATGGAAAATATCAAGGGTTCGGTTTTTTTCAAGGCACGGTGGAGCGGTTTCAAGAAAAAGGATTAAAAATTCCACAAATTGGTTGGAATAACGTCCATTTCACACGATCGAATTGTCCTTTGTTTTGCGACATCCCTGATAAGAGTTATTTTTATTTTGATCATTCTTACATCGTAAAACCGGCTCAACCGGATATTGTTGCCGGCGAAACAGAATATGGTGAAACGTTTTCGAGTATTGTATGGCGTGAAAATTGTTATGCCGTGCAATTTCACCCAGAAAAAAGTCAAGAGGTCGGCTTAAAACTTTTAGAAAATTTTGTGAAAGTATGACAATTCTTCCCGCAATTGATTTGATGAATGGCAAAGTGGTGCGCTTGCAACAAGGTCGCGCAGATGCTGTGAAGGTTTATAGCGAGGATCCCGTAGCAATCGCTCAGCAGTGGGAAAGTCAGGGTGCGCAGTGGTTGCATTTGGTGGATTTGGATGGCGCTTTTTCTGGTGAACCGAAAAATTTAAAAACAATCCAAGCAATCACCCAAGCGATTTCGATTCCTTGCGAGTTAGGAGGTGGATTACGAAAAAAGGAAGACATCCAAGCTGCTTTTGAAGTTGGTGTGATCCGAGTTGCACTCGGCTCGAAAGCGGTTGATTCACTGGAGTTTGTGCAGGAGTTAGTCGCGGAATTTGGTAGCGAAAAAATTGCTGTTGGCATTGACGCGAAAAACGGTCAAGTCGCCGTGAAAGGATGGACAGAAATCAGTTCACAAAGTGCGGAAGATTTTGCGCGAATCATTTTAAACGCAGGTGTTGGGAAAGTAATTTACACCGATATTGCTACGGACGGGATGTTGCAAGGGCCGAATTTATTGGCTATGCGAGCTATGGCGAAGATTGCTCCAGATCAATTAATCGCTTCAGGTGGCGTAAGTCGTTGTGAAGATATCGAAAATTTATCAAAAATCCCAGGTGTTGACGGTGTGATTGTGGGTAAAGCGCTTTACGATAATAAAGTCACACTGCCTGAACTTTTAAAAGCCGCGCAAACAAATTAAATGCGTCGCCTTGAGACAATCGTTTGGTGGTTTTTTCTCATTTGGGCTTCGGTAGGAATTGTAACATTGAGTTTGGGACATATTCGTTTGCCTGCCGCTTTGGCTTGGGCTGATGCATTTTTTATCGTTCTCGCAGCAATTAATGTTTTTTTTATTATTTTAAAGAGTGAAGGATTTCGAGTCACTCTCATAAGCTTTTTAATTATTATCCTAGGCTCAGCTTTAGTAGAAACTTGTGGAGCTTTGACGGGATGGCCTTTTGGTGCTTACTCTTACACTGATCATTTAGGTTGGAAAGTGGGCAATGTTCTTCCTTTTACTATTCCTTTGGCGTGGTGGGTGGTAATTGGGTTGGGTTACGCTATCGCACGTTTGTGTTTTCCAAAAATTTCGCGTGGCATAGCAGCGTTACTTTGTGGCATCTGGGCCGCTTTATTCGATATGCTTCTGGAACCCTTTGCCTGGGAAGTGAAACAATATTGGATTTGGGAAAGCGGACGCGTGCCTTGGAATAATTATTTTTCGTGGTTCGCAACTGCTTTTTTATTGTGTTGGCTATGTCCTTGGAAAACTCAACCTCGTGTTGAAGAAAAGGGGAGGCTGGCAATAGTTGCCAGCCTCATGGGGCTTACTTTTTGGGTGGGAATAGTTATTTCTATACTGAAAAAATGATCTATGTCAAGGCCTCACCCACTTGAAATCGAACAAATCGGCGAATGACAATATTTTCACCTAACTCTTGGATTTTCTTCGTGAGAAGATCTTGAATCGTCACTTCTGGATTTTTAACAAAAGCTTGCTCCATTAAACAAGCCGTAGTGTAATATTTGTCCAATTTTCCTTGCACAATTTTCTCTAAAATATCTTTCGGCTTTTTCGCATTTTTGGGATCATTCGCTAATTGAGCCAAAGTAATTTCTCTTTCTTTTTCCACAATTGCAGTTGGCACCTGATCACGCGTTACCACGAGAGGATTCGCTGCGGCGATTTGCAATGTGATATCTTTAACAAATTCTTTAAAGGTATCGTTTTTCGCCACGAAATCTGTTTCACAATTAATTTCCACTAACACGCCTACTTTGCCACCCAAGTGAATATAAGAGGCAATCACTCCATCCTTAGCTTCGCGTGAAGATTTTTTTTGAGCGGTAATCGCTCCTTTTTTACGCAAAATATCTACCGCGCCATCGAAATCGCCTTGAGATTCTTCAAGCGCCTTTTTACAATCCATCATTCCAGCATTGGTCTGATCGCGAAGTCGTTTGACAATTTCTGCAGAAATAGTTGCTGACATATTTTTAATCGTCCAATCTAAAAATTTAAGCAGAAATGGCTTCGATAGAAGCCTCTGCCTGATTTTCTTTTCCTTTATTATTACTCTTTCTACCCGACTCATTTTGACCTTTGGCAATCGCATCCGTCAATGCTTGAATCAAAATCCTAATCGAACGAATCGCATCATCGTTGCCGGCAATAGGATAATCTACGCTAGTAGGATCCGCGTTCGTATCAACAATGGCAACAATCGGAATTCCCAATCGCTTCGCTTCTGCAATCGCATTTTGTTCGCGCACCGTGTCAATAATAACCACAGCGCCCGGAGGCTTTTCCATGTTACGAATTCCCAATAAATTCCGAAGCAACTTGCTCAACTCGCGTCGCAATACAGATGCTTCTTGTTTGGGATATTTTTCAATTTCTCCCGATTTATTAAGATTTTCAATAAATTCCAAACGTTTCACACTTTTGCGAATCGTTTGCAAATTGGTTAAGGTGCCGCCCAACCAGCGATCGGCCACATAAGGACAACTAATTTGTCCAGCAAACTCTTTAATCGTTTCTTGAGCCGGTTTTTTGCAGCCCACAAATAAAACTTGTTCTCCCCGACGCGCTACTTTTTCTAAAAATTCACACGCCTCTTGCAACTGACGATGCGTTTCCTCTAAATTGATCAAATAAATCCCGTGACGCTCTTCAAAAATATACGGTTTCATCCTAGGATTCCACCGTTGCGTGCGATGCCCAAAATGCACCCCTGCTTCAAATAATTCTTTAATTTCTGCTACTGCCATATTTTTTCTGTTTATGATCCAGCAACTGCCGGACTTCCATTTCTATGGAATAAATTTTAATTACGATGTCCTGTTTCCAGAACGTTTATTTATTCTGCGCAAGCTAGAGAGATGAATAAAGAATGGCAAGTGAGAAATATTTATTTGAGAAAATGGTTGAACTATTTGGGTCGACTCTTTTTTTGCAAGCGCGCAATAAACTTTTTTAATTTAATCACGGTCTCATGACTCAAATGATGTTCAATCCCTTCGATATCTTTCTGTGCTATTTTGCTTGTGATACCAAGAATTTTAAAAAAATCTGTTAACACAGCATGCCTTTCCCGAATGGCCTCCGCTCGCGCTACTCCCTCTTTTGTCAAAGTAAAGCCACGGTAACGCTGATTATTAACCCATCCCTGACGAGCTAGGCGTTGGATCATGCTCGAGACACTTGCCTTGCCCAAGCCCAACTCCTCTGCCAAGTCCGAAACACGCGCAAAACCTTGTCGCTCGATAAGTTCCTGAATTCGCTCCAAATAATCCTCGGCATTCTCGGAAAGCGTATTATGAGAAAATTTTGGCATGCGAGCATCCTGCCTTTTCCTTCGCGCAAGTCAAACTCAACATAAAAAGTTTGTATATGCAAACTTTTTATTGACATTCATACTTTGGCCAAGTAATTTAACAAAATGGCTACTGATCCTAAAACTTCTCAACCTCCTTCCGAGGGTTGGCGACGCGCTGCCAGCAGCGTTTCCCTTCCGGAAGTGCATCGCACCATTCCCGTTTCTCAACATCGCTCTTTTTTCAAAAAAATGGCTTCTTATGCCGGACCAGGATTTTTAGTGGCGGTAGGCTATATGGATCCGGGTAATTGGGCTACGGACCTCGCGGGCGGCGCCAAGTTTGGTTACAGTTTGCTCTGCGTTATTATGCTATCGAATTTAATGGCTATTTTATTGCAACATCTTTGCATTAAACTCGGAGTGGTAACCGGTCGGGATCTCGCACAAGCCTGTCGCGATCATTATCATAAACCCACGGTTTGGTTCCTTTGGATTCTTTGCGAATTAGCCATTGCCGCTTGCGATTTAGCGGAAGTCGTGGGTTCAGCCATTGGATTACAACTTCTTTTCGGCATTCCTTTGGTTTGGGGGTGTGTCATCACTTGCCTGGACGTTTTGGCCGTTTTGTATCTTCAAAATAAAGGATTTCGTTATGTAGAAGCTTTAGTTGTCGTTTTAATCGCCACTGTCGGCTCTTGTTTTGCAGCAGAACTATTTTTTGCCAAACCCAGTTTGACAGGGGTCGTAATGGGTTTTGTTCCTAGCGCCGAGATTCTCAAAGACCAAGAAATGCTTTATGTTAGCATTGGTATTCTTGGAGCAACTGTCATGCCGCACAATCTATATCTCCACTCTTCCATCGTGCAAACGCGCAATTTCGAAAGAACCGAAGCAGGAAAACGAGAGGCCATTAAATTTGCTACCATTGATTCCACCGCTGCATTGATGTTTGCTCTTTTTATTAATGCTTCGATTTTAATTGTCTCGGCAGCAGCCTTTCACTGGTCCGGTCACAATGAAGTTGCTGAAATTCAGGATGCTTATCAGTTGCTCAGTCCGATTCTAGGTGTGGGTATTGCAAGTACTTTATTTGCTGTTGCGCTACTCGCTTCTGGCCAAAATTCGACTCTTACTGGGACTTTAGCTGGACAAATTGTCATGGAAGGATTTCTTAATTTTCGACTTCCTCCCCCAATTCGCAGACTACTCACTCGCGCCATTGCGATTGTGCCCGCGGTGCTTGTGATCAGTTATTTTGGCGAATCCAAAACCACAGAACTTCTGATTGCCAGCCAAGTGGTATTAAGCATGCAATTGGGTTTCGCGGTTTGGCCTCTAATGCGATTTACTGGTGAAAAAAGTAAAATGGGAATTTTTGTGAATCCCCTTTGGATTAAAATTTTAGGTTGGACCACCACGCTTGTTATTATCACGCTAAATCTCAAATTACTTTTTGATATTTTCACTCCAGAATCGGTAAAAACTTTGCTATACGATGGATTAAAATCTTTATTTTAAAATAAAATGTATCACAAAATTCTTATTCCCTTAGAAAACAGCCCCGCGGATCAAACGATCTTGGATCATATCCAACCCTTAGCAAAAATGACCGGCGCAAAACTGTTATTGATACACGTTGCCAATGGATGGGTGGCAAGAAATTTTCAGCAACTCAATCTTGCAGAAAGCGAAGAAATGAAAATGGACCGCGCCTATTTAAAAGGTCGTGCACGCGAACTATCCGAGGCGGGATTTGAGGTCGAACAAGTTCTCGCAATGGGCGAACCTTCTGATGAGATCATCAAACTTTCACGCGAAAAACAAGTAGATCTGATTGCCATGTCAACGCATGGTCACCGATTTATTAGTGATCTTCTCTACGGCAGCACGGCTGATAAAGTGCGTCATCTCGTCGACATTCCAGTTCTTTTATTAAAAGCACAAAATTAATTGATATCTATCATAACTCTCCGTCTTGTCTTTTATATAAATTCTGTTTAACACCATTTCAGTAGCGTCATGAAGCCGCTCTGATTTATGATTCCATTTCCCAATCAACTTCAACTCATTGGTAGCGAATTCGCCATTGCATGGTCTGACAGTAAAGAATCTTATTTTAATCTGGAAACATTACGGCGAGCTTGTCCTTGCGCCACGTGTTCAGGAGAACCGGATGTTACAGGAAAAATCGTTAAACCTCGCGTGACTTATACGGATCAAAGTTTTATTTGCAAAGGTTACCAAGTCGTGGGAGGCTATGCCCTGCAACCCTTTTGGGGCGATGGCCACCAAACAGGACTTTATTCCTGGAAATATCTTCGCGCTTTAGATCCGCAACTACATGACTCAAACTAAATCACAACCTGTCGCTAAGCGAGAAATTGTCGGCTGGGCTTTTTTTGATTTTGCCAACTCTTCTTTCACCACGATTATGGTGACCACGATTTTCCCAATTTACTTTACTTCTGTTCTTAGCGCAGAAAGAACTGATGGCAGTCGGCTTTGGGGAATCGCAGGTGGACTCTCTAACTTAATTGTTGTCATTATTTCGCCTTTTCTAGGAGCACTCGCCGATTCGTTGGGTGCCAAAAAGAAATTTTTATTTGCCACTTATTTAGGTTGCGTAATAGCTACCGGAGCCATCGGATTGCTTTCAACTGGCAGTGCTTATCTCGCTATTTCACTTTTCATTTTTGCCAATATTTGTTTTTCGTTAGGCGAAAATTTTTGCGCAGGTTTTTTGCCGGAAATTTCCACCCCAGAAACTGCGGGACGCATTTCAGCTTATGGCTGGTCTCTAGGATATTTCGGTGGGCTGTTGAGTTTATTATTAGCTTATTTCCTACCCGCTCAAGGTGCGATCTTAGCAACGGCAGGATTTTTTTTACTGAGCGGCACACCTACTTTTCTTTTTTTAAAGGAAAGAAAATTGCCCACACCACTGCCTTTTACTAATCCTTTGCAACTAGCTTTCGGTCCCATTCTCAACACGTTTTATCATCTTAAACATTTTCGCACTTTAGCTTTATTTTTTGTCAGCTTTTTCTTTTTCAATGCGGGCGTGATCACGGTCATTTATTTTTCTAGCCTATTTGCTTCAATCGAGTTGCATATGACTCCAGCAAGTCTCACCACGCTTTTCCTTCTTTTACAAATTAGCGCAGCAGGAGGTGCGATTGGATTTGGTTTTGCTCAAGACAAAATAGGCTCCCGACTCGCTCTGTCTCTTTCTTTAGTTTTATGGATCGGTGTGGTTTTGGGCTGCTATTTTACTCGCAGCATTATAACTTTTTACGTTCTTGCTGCCTTAGCCGGTTTAGCATTAGGCGCTACGCAAAGTTGCGCTCGAGCCATGGTTAGCATCTTAACGCCTCCAGAAAAAGCGGGTGAATTTTTTGGATTTTGGGGATTATTCGGAAAACTTTCTGCAGTGGTTGCTTTACCACTTTTTGGTGAGATTGCGCAACGATTCGGTGCTCGCGCTGCCCTGTTAATTACTTTAGGATGCTTCGCTATCGGGCTCATTTTGCTTGCTTGCATAAAATCTATCGCACCTCAATCTGTTACAACAAAAAGTTAGATTGCGAATTCATCACTTTCGCTTTAAACTTATTTTATGAAAATACTTCATTCCTACTCTTTTCTTTTTATTTTCATCTTCACTACCACACTTCTTAAAGCCGTTGATCTATCCACACCCAAAACTGGTTTTGTAATCGTGCCTGTAGAAACCGAAGCGAAAATGGGCAAGGAAGCTTTTGATGAAGTCAAAAGCAAATCAAAAATCAGCAAGGATAAAAATAAAATAGCATTAGCCAAACAAGTTGTGAATCGCTTACTCCCTCATATCAAAACCCCTTTTAAAGATTGGGAGGTTGTTGTTTTCGAAGATGAAGAACCTAACGCATTTGCATTGCCAGGCGGAAAAATTGGTGTCAATACGGGCATCTTTCCCATCACACAAACGGAAGCGGGTCTGGCAACAGTTTTAAGCCATGAAATCGCGCATGTAACTTTGCGCCATGGGGCCAAACGAATGACACAAGAAGTCGGCGTAGGTATCGTTGGCAAAGGTTTGGATGTTCTTACTAAAAATCAATCTGGGTTGACTCGCAAAGGTGTTATGACCGGTTACGGATTAGGCGCTACTTATGGCGCAGTTTTGCCATTTAGTCGCAACCATGAAATGGAAGCAGACCGCATTGGTCTTATCACTATGGCTAAAGCGGGTTATCCCATGAAAGAAGCGCTATTTTTTTGGCAGCGCATGGCTGAAGCCACAAAAGGAAAATCGCCACCAGAATTTCTTTCCACTCACCCGGCGGATGAAAGACGCATTAAAACTATCGAAGAATTAATCCCTGAAATTCGCAAAGCAAAAAAATCGGGTCAATTAGAATAAAGAAAACTCTCCATCAAAAATGAAGTTTTTGTGGGAGTAATCGTAACAGCTCCCGTTTTTTCTAAATTCCAAATTTTAATTTTTCGATCTTCCAAACGCTTTCGTTGTTCAGAAGACAAATGAAAATTCCAATAACCTCCGCCGTGAAACAAAAGATGTTTGGGTTTAACCTGATCCAGAAAAGTTTCAGACAAATTTTCCTCTTTTGAATGTCGACCTTGAATCAAGATATCTGCTCGTAAATCGCACCCTCGTTTCAATAACTCTCTTTCTACCGAGTCTCCAATATCACCAGCTAATAAAAGGGAGCACGTCGGAAAGACCAACTTAGCCACCAATGCCTTGTCCTGAGCTGCACTCGATTCATTATCGGCAAAAGGATAAAGAATTTGCCACTTGTAATCTTTTTCTCGAACCAAAAAAGGAGCACAAATTTTTTGAAATTTTGAGTCAGGAATCAAGCGGTCGATTTTTTTTAATGTCGAAGAACGATTTTCAAGATCAGCTTTTAAAAAAGTTTTTACTTTCCAATGCGGCCATAATGGCAAAACGCCACCAATATGATTTTCAACTCCTTGCGATAGCCAAACACGATCCAAAGCATTAATACCACATTTTTTTAAAAAAGGACTGACCACATATGCAAACGATTTTTTTCCACCCACATCCCACAATTCTGTCCGAGTCGAGGTTTGTAATACACATGCCTGACCATCATCCACGCTCAACACCGTAAAACGAACGGGCGCCTTATTCCAAATCATGCCCAAAGAAGACACGTAATAAGCTCCTCCCGGAACTTGCGCTGCCCAAGTCACCGTCAACAAAAGTAGCTTTGCCACCAGCCAATTTGCATTATTGCATAACACAGCCAATGCGGGCGATAACCAAAACACGGCCACCGATAATGTCGCAATAAAAACAATGGCCACAGCAAATAGCACTACGACCATATTCACGAAAAAACTAACAGGCGTCCACAAATGAAAATAATAAGCCGTGAGCGGCATGGTTCCGAGAAAAGCAGCAAGCGAAACCGTAACCGTTCCCCATAAAAAAAGTCTTAACGATTCTCGCCATTCATACCACCAAGGCCATAATTGACGCGGAAGAAAAGGGTCCGGCTCGCCCCATTTTTTAAGTCGGTTAAAAATTCGTGGTGTAATCAAAATCAGCGCTAACACCACAGCAAAAGAAAGTTGAAATCCAACATCCGCAAGCTGCAGCGGATTCCACAATAAAATAACAAATGCTGCGCTACACATCAATTGCAACAAAGAAATCGGTCGATCCAATGCCCAGGCGATTAATAAAAAAGAGGCCATAATCACTGCCCGAATTGCAGAAGGTTGAGACCCTGTAGCAATCGCATAAATAAAAAGACAAGGAATCAATGCCCATCCCCAACGCCAACGTAAAAGACCTGCAAACTGTAACCCAATCAAACCAATCCCTGCTAAAATTCCTACATTTTGACCACTCACTGCAAAAAGATGCAAAGTGCCAGTGCGACGAAATTTTTCATTTAACTTTTCATCAAATCCCGTTCGATCGCCATACAACATTCCTGCTAAAATGGAAGCGATCAAAGGATCATTCTCCAAACCAACCCTCAAAGCATTGTGCATGTAATAACGAAATTTTTGTCCTCCTTGTTGCAACCAAGCAGTCGCGGAAGAATCGAGGTGATGAATCGCTCCAGGATAACTCACAAATGTGCGATAAATATTTTTATATTGCAACGATTTGGCCTGATCAAACTGACCCGGATTTTGCGCGCGAAAAGGCGCTTGCAAATAACCCGAAGTTTCCACCTTGTCCCCAACATATAAAACTTGATTGGTTTTTCCTTGAAGCAATCGCGCCCATACCAAACCCGAAGTTTGTCGCGTCTCCTTGCGATCAGGCGCCACAAAATAAATCTCTTCCACTGCCAGAACGCATTGGACAAAAGAACTTTCTCGCGATTCCAGCGGCATCGTAACAACGTGCCCCTTTAAAACAACTTCCTGAGTGTCCATCGTGGTAATGCGATGAATAGCTTGAGCATCAAACGTATGACGATGCAAATGAGTCAATGCCGAACCACTAGAAAAAATAAAAAGGTAAAAAAAGATAAATTGAAATAAATCATTTTTAGTAAAACTCCCCAAACTCAATAGCCATCCCAACAGAAAAACAGCAACTGTTATCAAACTTATCCACCAATAATGCGAAGCAGTCACGAGCCCCAAAGTAATACCGCTCGCAAAAATAAAAGAGACCAACACCAACGGCTGTCGAGGCTGGTTATTCATTTTTTTATTGTTTCATCTTCGTAAAAAAATTAAGGCAAATGATTTAACACCTCAAAACGACCTAGTTTTTTTCGACGCATAATCGCTCGTGTCACAAATTGCTTACCCGCACGCACCGCTGCTTCTAAAGGAAAACCTTTAGCCAACGAAGCCGTAATCGCTGCGGAAAAGGTGCATCCTGTTCCATGCGTGTGAACTTTTTTTTCATAAGGCACACGGAAAATTTTTATCCCTTTTACTGTTGCTAAAATATCAACGGCCTCTTTCAATTTTAAATGACCTCCTTTTAACAAAACCGCACGTTTCCATCGTCTTTGCAAAAGAAAGGCGGCTTCTTGCATCGCCTCCCAATCCTTGATTGGTTCATTTAAAAAAAGCGAGGCTTCATCCAAATTAGGAGTCACTAATGTTGCTAAAGGAATTAATTTTTCCTCTAAAGTTCGAATTGCAGTTTGCTTTAACAAACACGCGCCACTCGTTGCGACCATAACTGGATCAATCACAAGTTGGATTTTTTTTTGACGTTTACAACAATCGACCACAGTTTTAATAAGTGCCTCGGAATAAAGCATGCCTGTTTTTATCGCTTGCACAGGAAAAACTTCAAAAATAAGGTCGATTTGATCTCGTAAAATGGAAGAACGAACTGCTTGAATCGATTTCACGCGCGCCGGATTCTCCGCCACGACACATGTTACTGCACATGTGCCATAAACTCCCAAAGTTGTAAACGTTTTTAAATCCGCTTCAATACCCGCTCCCCCCGAATTATCCGAGCCTGCAATGGTCATGGCAATCGGCAATGCTTGCATACTTTAAGCATCATGCGATGGGTTTTTTAAAAATGCAACGCCTTGTTCCTCGGAAATAAACTTTAGTTGAGACAACGTCTTTTTAGATTAAATTAGATAAGAAAACTAATCCTTTAGAAATTTTTGTTAGGATTAATAAAGCCAATAATGCTACCCGCTTACATCAAAACCTTAAAAAGCGCGGCTCTTTAAGCCTGTTGGGCGACAACAGAAATACGACGATTCGCGCGATCAAAAGCCACGACACCTTCTTGCAAGGCGAACAAAGTATAATCGCGACCCATGCCGACATTTTTTCCAGCATGGAATCGTGTACCGCGTTGGCGCATAAGAATGTTGCCTGCTTTGACTCGCTGACCGCCAAATTTTTTCACTCCCAGTCGCTTGCTATGACTGTCTCTTCCGTTCTTAACACTTCCCTGACCTTTTTTATGTGCCATAACTATCTCCCTTACGCTTGAATTGAAGTAATTTTTACTCGGGTCAACTGCTGCCGATGACCCACTGTGCGATGATAACCTTTGCGACGCTTAAATTTATAAGCAACCACTTTGGGCGCTTTCATTTGGCCTACAATTTCCCCAGCCACTTTTACGCTTTTGAGCAAAGGTTTCCCAACTTGAACTCCCGAATCATCCGCATAAAGTAGCACCTCAGGAAATTCAGTTTTACTGCCCAAATCCTGATTCAGTTTTTCAATTTCAATCATGTCACCTTGAGCAACTTTATATTGTTTGCCGCCAGTGCGAATTACTGCAAATCCCATAAAACTCTGCCTTTTCTATAATTTTCTTCTATTTTTCTTCTATTATTTTTTGACGAAAGCTTGATAAAATGCCTTCAACTGGGCTAGAAGGCAAGTAGAATGTTAGCTTATTATTATCATAACCTCAGTCCGTTTCTGATAAAATTTTCTCCGAACTTCGGAATTCGCTGGTATGGATTGGCTTATATTGCTGGATTTTTGATCGGCTATTTTCTTTGCCAACATTGGCGCAAACAAGGTTGGCTGCCCTTATCCGCTCAAGAAATTGAAGCTCTCATGACGCAAGTGATCATCTTGGGCACTTTAATTGGAGGTAGACTAGGTTACTGTTTACTTTACGATTGGCCAACAACGGTCACAAAACCTTGGAGCATTTTACAAGTTTGGAAAGGCGGCATGTCGAGCCACGGCGGCATAGTCGGTCTTTTAATAGCTAGCGCAATCTTTGCTAAGCGCCATCAAACTTCTATCTGGCGATTATGGGATGCCTTAGCGCTCGCCGCGCCGCCCGGCATTTTTTTAGGGCGCCTCGCTAATTTTATGAATGGCGAACTCTGGGGTAGAGCAGCGAATGTGCCTTGGGCAGTCATCTTTCCCGATAGCCCCACTCCTTTGCAACCGCGTCATCCCTCTCAACTTTATGAAGCGGTTTTAGAAGGCATAATTTTAGGATTCATTTTGTGGGCCGTAAAAAGAAAAACTAAAACTCCCGGCTTTATTTTTGCAACTTTGCTCATCACTTACCCTTTATTACGAATCGTTGGAGAGCAATTTCGCGAGCCTGATGCACAAATTGGTTTTTGGTTTGGATTTTTAACTCAAGGTCAACTGCTTTCACTACTCATGCTAATGAGTGGCCTTGCAGTCTCGTGGAAACTATGGAAAAATCCGCCTCTGCCCATTTTCAAACCTAGAAAAAAACATTAACTCGATTCGGTTTTTTCCTGTAACAATGCAGGCGAAGCCGCGCGATTACCCAAATAAAACCCTGCACGCCCAGAATAAGGCAGCAAAAGCGCTAGTAATGCTTCTTTCCAAGTGCCATCCACAAAATAAGGATCGTGAATAAATTGACCTTGCGTATCAAACTCGGCCCATAACCAAGTATAACCCTCATCTCCAGCAAAACCTCCCGTTTGAGCAACCACGACACAAACCGATTTCTGGGGCATCTGTTCAATCTGACAAACCAATTCCCCTCCCTCGCGAATCGACCAACGCATGTCCCAATATCGCTTCCCCTCTTGCTCCCAATGCGCGCCATGTTTCTGCACCATCACTGCTAACGTGCAGGAAAACACTTGCCAATCGGTTTTACTCCAAAGCGGTGGCGCTAAAATTTCTTTGATCCGTTTAAAACGCAATCGCCATTCGGACAAAATGCGAAGTAATTCAAGATTGGCCATGGCCTAACAACATCACAAACTAATAACGATTTTCCAAACGTCGTACTCGTTGCCGTAATTCGTAAATCTCATCATCCCGCTTTTGGAGCGCGCCATTGCGAATTTTCTTTTCATTAGCCAAATCGGCTTGCCACCCAGTCTTTTGCGTTTCTAACTGTTTCTGCAAATTCATAATGGTTTCATTCGCTTGTTGACTTTGCTGCTCTAAAGCACTTTGTGTTTGAGAAAGATTCGCTTGCAACGTTTCAATCTGACCATTTAGATCGCGCCGAATTTGCTCCGCAGTCGCTTTTTGCGTGCGTAATTCGCCAAAAATAACATAAGCGCCATAACCCGCTAAAGCGCCAAACAATAAGACAACACCTAAAACACCATAAGTAATCAATCCCAATGCAGAACTTACTTTTTTCTGTTCGCGAACTTGGCGTTGAACATTTTTTCGATAATCAATTACAGGATTTTCGGTAGGCATAGTTTTATGGGTTTCAGAACTTTCACTGGAACTTGGTTTTTTATAAATAGAAGGTTGGTAAGAAGCCGAGGTATTGGAATCCTCTGAAGAAGAAGTCGATGAACTCGCTTTCTCTGAAGGACGTCCTGAGGTCGCTCGCATAAAATCGCGTAATGAATCCATATTAGAGCCATTACCTCCATTGGATGAACTTTTTGTCTTCTCCCCCTTTCCACTTTCAGAAGATTGAGGCATGGAAAACAATTCTGGATCTGAGGAATCAGGCGTTTTGCTCACACTTATTTTTTAGCGATAAAATGGAATAATGGCAAATAGGAACTTCACCAATTCGCGATTCTTTATGACATCACGATTTTTTCAAAAATTGAATCAAGCTCGGCAACTCCACTCGCGTCGTTTTCCAGTAAAACAGCGCTATACTGCTTAATAAAAATAAAACAGCCGGCAAATAGCCTGCGATCCCAGGAGGAATCCTTCCTCCCTTACCAAGAGCAATAAAAAAATGGATAACAATCAAAAAAGCAAAATAGATAACTACGGTTTTGCTAAAACCAGCAAGAAGATTGCGCTTGGAACTGGTCAAAGCAAATGTCAGAGCCATCAAAATAATTGCCAAACAGGTTACCCCTATCGCTCGACGATAATAAAGTAAAGTTTGATAAGGAGCGAGCCGTTTGACTGTCGAATGAATATTCTGCGCTACATACACCTCAAGTTCCGGAACACTTAACGCTTCGGGATTTTTCATTAAACTTGTCACCTCCAAAAAAGTTTCTTCTAAGCGAGGGTCTTGAAAGTTACTCAATAACTCGCTCTGGCTCACATTCCCTTTTCCATCATAAACAATACGCAAAACCTGATGCATTCTCCACTGCTCTCCATCCCAATTCATTGTATCAATATAATACTTCCAAACATCTTTTCCTTCAGGCGTCACCTGTAAAATTTCCACTTGTTGCAATCGCGCTTTATTGACTTCTGCTTTTTCAATAAACCAAATCCGGTTCGATTTAGGATTGCGATAGACTACCGAACTTTGAAAAACGCCAACCTCTTCACTTTTCTTTCGCGATTTTTTTGCCAAATCCCGGCTCACTTCCAAATCCTCTAAAATTGCCTCCCTTTTTTTCAGCGCTTCTGGAGCCGCCTTCCAATGCAAGAAACCTAAAAATAGAGACGTCAACAAACCCAATACAATAAAAGGCAAACCGATTTGCCATAAACTTAGCCCGCTGGATTGCATCGCGACAAATTCGTTGCGGCGTGATAAATTAATCAGACAAAACAACGAAGCCAATAACACAGCCAAAGGCAAGCCTACTGCCAACATACTCGGCAACTGAACCCAGTAAAACTTCACCACCAAAGAAAAAGGCGCTTTTGCTTCAATAAAATCTGAGCCATTATCGAAAATATCAAAAACTACCCATAAAAAAATAAAACCTAAAAGACAGGTAAAAAAAGGCGCCAATATTTGGGCCGATAAATAACGAAATAAAATTCTCATGACAGATAAAACAAATTAAACTAAAAAAGAGCTTTCTTATGATAACCGTAACCGAACAATGGCAAGAAGCGCAAGAAGTTTTAAAACGAACACACACTTTATTACCCTCATTGGAGGCTGTTTGTGCACTCACTATTGAAACCTTAAAACAAGGAAAAACACTTTTCAGTTGCGGCAATGGTGGCAGCGCTGCGGATGCCTTGCATTTTGCTGAAGAATTTACTGGTCGTTATCGAAGCAATCGAAAACCCTTGCCAGCGATCAGTCTTGTCGCTGACACAACTGCTTTGACCTGTATCGCGAACGATTTTGGTTATACCGATATCTTTAGCCGCCCTTTAGAGGCGCTCGCAAAACCGGGTGACTTGCTCTTTGCTTTTTCCACGAGTGGCAACTCTCCAAACATTCTTAAAGCTATAGAAATCGCAAAAAAACAAAATGTAAAATCCATCTTATTATCCGGTCAAAATGGAGGCAAAGCACGCGATCTTTGTGAACACCCATTACTTGTTCCAAGCTCCAACACCGCGCGAATTCAAGAAATTCATGGGCTTTTCATTCACATGATCTTAGAGGCAGTCGAACAAGCGTTTTCTTAATTTTCTTCTTATTGTGAAAAGTCGTTTTCTTCAAAATCTCATTTTTATAGGTGTGTGCTTAAGTAGCTCAGCCTCCCTTTATTCTACATCCTTACTTTTTCCCCCACCCTTTTTTCCGAATAACGCACTCGACTTACTTCAACCCGCGCCCAACACCAATACATATTCACTTATGGTTCGAGAAATAATCGAACTCACCAATAATAATATACCATCAATTACCATTACGACGACTCCTGCTCTTAGCACGAACGCCACAGTGGTTGTGCTCGGCTATCATCAGTTCGACAGCCCCGTTCGCACTCCTTATTCCATTAATACGACAAATTTTTTTCAGCAAATGCAATTCTTGAAAGACAACGCTTGGACACCCATTTCGCTCGATGAATTAATCAATTTTTTAAAAGGAAAAATTCCGCTACCTGAAAAATCTGTTCTTATTACTATCGACGATGGTTATCGTTCGGTTTATCTACACGCTTACCCAATTCTAAAACAATTTAAATATCCTTGGGTCTTCTTTTGCTATACCGATTTTGTTAATTTCGGCCCTCAATCTGTCACCTGGGAACAACTCAAAGAAATGCAACACAACGGATGCACCGTTCAAAGCCACACCAAATCGCATCCCAAACTTACCCATCGCAATGGCAAATCCGAAGAACAATACGAAGCGTGGCTTAAACAAGAATTGGCATATTCCAAATTTTTATTAGAAAAAAAACTAGGAACTCCTGTGTATGCGCTGGCTTATAGCTACGGCGATTGGGACGCTCACGTTCAACAACGCGCCCTACAATACGGTTATGAAGCGCTCTTCACCGTCTACGGCACCATCACTAAACAGAGCACACCTTTAAATCGCATTGGTCGCATTATTATTACCAAAGAAAATGAATCCCTATTTTCTCATTATTTGCGCAGCCCTACTGTCAAAGTCTTAATGACCAACACTCCGCCTGCGACAAATACTATACCATCCCCAACTTCATCCGACCCGCTTCACTAATCATTCCAGGATTCCAAGGTGGATCCCAAACCAATTGCACATCCGCTTCCACTACACCAGGAACTAACAAAACTTTTTCACGCGCATCTGCTGCAATCGTTGGTCCCATTCCACAACCCGGCGCCGTTAAAGTCATTTTCACTTCCACCCGATGACCTTTCTCTTCCTTCTTAACTTCCATGCTATAAACTAATCCCAAATCCACAATGTTCACCGGAATTTCCGGATCGTAAACCGTCTTCAACTGCTCCCATACCTTCTCCTCATTCACTTCACCCGAGGTTGACTGATTTTCTGCTTCACTTGTCTCTTCTGTAACAACTCCCAAAGCATCTTGATCCTTGCTAGGAATGCGTGCCAAACCTCGAGAATAAGAAACCGTATAAGTTCCACCCAACGCCTGCGTCACAAAAACGGGTGTTCCTTTTTCCAAAAGCACTTTCTCTCCACTCGGAATTTGAATCACTTCACAATCCCGTTTTAAAACGATTTCTTGATTTTTGATCATAAATTTCAACTTAATTCGGGAGCAGGTTTTAGTAAAACCACTTTCCCTTTTGATTTTGTGCCCGCTTTCATTCGATCCCTTAAATTGTCCGAAGACGCTACTTTCGTTCCATGAGAATCAGAAGCGGACTCCGCAGAACTCTTTAGCGCGTCCCGTAACGCTTCTTCCACCAATGAAGCACAATGAATTTTCATCGGAGGCAAAGGCCCCAAGGGCGCTGATAATTCTTTATCTGAAAGATTCTTGGCTTCCTCGACCGTTTTTCCTCGCAACAATTCCATAGCAACACTGGCCACAGCAATCGCTGTCTCACAACCAAACGACTGAAAAGTCGCGCGATCAATCGTTTTTTTTCCTTTTTGATCTTCCCGAAATTTCAACCAAACTTTCAACATATCCCCACAACCCGGACTACCCGCCGTGCCCACGGCATCCGCCGCAGCCATTTCTCCTCGGTTTTGAGGATTTTGCATAGCTTGTTTGATATTTTTTTCGTTCATGATTCCAAACGATAACGAGGCAAGTTTTTATCCACTTCACACGACCAAGCATCAATGCCACCTTGTAATGCTCTAGCTTTTTCAAAACCGTGACCTTCAAAATAAGCTACCGCATCCAAAGCATTTGCGCCTTGATGATCATAAAAAATCAACCAACTCTGACGAGGAAACGACATCATTAATTCTTGCATCAACTCTTCTGTTAAAAGCGTGGAATGAGGTAACGCTACTGCCTCATGCTCTTCGCGCGAACGGATATCAATGAGCTTAACCGCCTCGCCTTTGCCTTGCAAATCGGCCAGCGCCTGGGGTGCGATCAATCGCTTCAAATCTTGTTCATGACTTTCTTGTAAATAAGCAATCACCTCTTTTACATTCAGATTATCATTCCTCTGACAAAGGCTTGCCAACGTTTCACTCTGATGAAATCCACAACTACTGCAACCTCCGACGTGGTAACGTTGAAACAAAGCCCGACGCGCTCCGGGTAACATCGTTAAGATCTCTCCCATAGTTGTTTCAGGAGTCAGCGCCTTCATACCGCCCCCTGCAACGCTTTGACATCCACTTCCGTTTTGGATGCTGGAGAATTTGAAACCGCTTTTTTTTGCCAAACAATTTTTTCGGAACGTTCAAATTTTTCTTCAATCAAAGTGTGCAAATAACTGGCAATTTCAGGTTCATTCAAACGCGCTACGACCTCCTCCAAAAAACCTACCACTAACAAATGCTTAGCTTGATTTTCAGGAATGCCACGCGCCTGCATATAAAAAAGTAATTCTTCCTCTACCTGACCTGTCGTCGCACCATGACTACATTTCACATCATCATTTAAAATTTCCAAACCCGGCATAGAATCGGCCTCAGCTTCTCCGCTTAATAATAAATTACGATTGGTCTGATAAGCATCAGTCTGCTTCGCTCCCGGTTCCACTCGAATTAATCCTTGAAAAATTGATTTAGCTCCATGATTCAAAGAATTTTTATAAAGCAAATCGCTCCACGCGTTAGGCGCCAAATGATCTTGCAGCGTACGTTGATCAAACTCCTGATTTTCATGCGCCAACGACATCGCCAACATTTCACTCTGAGCGCCCGGCGCAGTCAAACGCGATCGATTTTCGTTGCGCGAAAATGCAGTTCCAAAATTAACCATTAACGTTTTCGCGTAAGCATCGCGCTCCACCGTGGTCGCACCCATGTGAAAAGCCAACACTTTTTCGCTCCAACGCTGCGCGCAAACATAGGTTAAATGTGAGCCTTCCTTAGCTACCAAATCATTATAGCTACACACAAAACCAGGAAGCTCTTCTGTAGATTGACAAATTTCCAAAACTGTTACTTTACTATTGGCCTCGGTCACAACTATCGTATGGGGAAACACCGATTGATTTTTGCCACTTAACCATTGAAAAATGACAATAGGCTGTTGAACTTCCACTCCAGCAGGCACATAGATCACGCTGCCCGATCGACAAAATGTTTCATGCAATGCTGTAAATTTTTCCGAACCTAAAGCCACTCGCTGTTTCAAAAAATAATTTTCAATCAGTGAGGAATGATTTTTTACCGCCTCTAACAGGGTTGTAATAATTACGCCCTTTTTTTTCAAGTCAGAATTCGTCAGATCACAAGCCACTCTCTCATCATTCGAAAAAACAAGACGAGCCGCTGTAGGAAAAGGCACTTGGGATTGTTTGAGAATTTCTTCTTTTTCGCTTTCTGAAGTTGCAGTCCCATATTGATATGAGTTCAATTGAATGGATTGAATATTAGCAAACCGCCAATCTTCATCTTTCCGATGCGGCATTGAAATTTTTTGATACTTTTCCCATGCCACTTTCTGTCTAGCCTGCCATGAGGACGGTAAATTCGAAAAATTGAATGCTTGAGGGCCGTTAATAATAGAATTCATGTTGTAAAATTTTGCTAAAAAATTAACCCACAGAGCCTTCCATCTCCAAATCAATCAAGCGCTTCAATTCCACGCTGTATTCCAAAGGAAATTGATTCACGAGATCATTAACAAAACCGTTCACACTCAAGCTCATGGCTTGCGCTTCAGACAAACCGCGTTGTTGCATATAAAAAATCTGTTCCGCACTAACTTTGCTCACACTGGCTTCATGTTGCACAGAATTTCCCTGGCCCCGAACAACGATAGCGGGATAAGTATCGGTCCGCGATTCGGTGTTAATGAGCAAAGCGTCGCATTCGGTATTGTTTTTGCATCCTTTTAAATGTTGCGGGATATAAACCAATCCACGATAAGAAGCGCGACCCGTGCCAATGCTAATACTTTTCGAAATAATATTGCTCGTCGTTTCATCAGCGCCATGAATCATTTTTGCGCCTGTGTCCTGATGTTGACCATCACTCGCTAATGCAATACTCAATACTTCGCCACGCGCTTTTCGACCTTTCAAAACCACTCCCGGATATTTCATCGTCAAACGAGAACCGATATTGCAATCAATCCATTTCACTTCAGCTTCTTCTTGTGCCAAAGCCCGCTTTGTCACCAAATTAAAAACGTTCGAACTCCAGTTTTGAACGGTTATGTATTGAATTTTTGCTCCGCGCAACGCTACCAATTCCACAACTGCACTGTGCAACGTGGCGGTTTCAAATTTAGGCGCCGTGCAACCTTCCATATAAGTGACTTCAGCTCCTTCATCTGCAATGATGAGCGTGCGTTCAAATTGACCAAAATTTTCGGCGTTAATACGAAAATAAGCTTGAAGTGGATGTTTTACCTTCACACCGGGCGGCACATAAATAAAACTACCACCACTAAAAACTGCGCTGTTTAATGCGCTGAATTTATTGTCACCCGTAGGAATAACTTTACCAAACCATTTTCTAAAAATTTCGGGATGTTTATGAAGCCCTTCCGTGCTTCCGACAAAAATAACACCTTCTTTGGCTAACTCTTCTTTCACATTGGAATAAGCTGCTTCGCTATCAAATTGCGCTTCGACACCAGCCAAAAACTTTCGTTCTTTCTCAGGAATTCC
Source organism: Verrucomicrobiia bacterium (assembly GCA_019694135.1). Taxonomy (NCBI): domain Bacteria; kingdom Pseudomonadati; phylum Verrucomicrobiota; class Verrucomicrobiia; species Verrucomicrobiia bacterium. The sequence continues at coordinate 173,087 of JAIBCM010000001.1, forward strand.
TAATCGTTCAAAAGTCTTTTTAATATCGTCTGGCACCTCTTCCCAACTACGCTTGGGTTGTTGGCCCGCTGCTAAATAATAACGAATCTTTTCGAAATGAATATTGTCTAAATCGTGACTTGCCCAATGCGTAGGCAAAGGCTTGCTTTGAAAAGTTTGTAAAGCTTTTAAACGAAAGTCTCGAACCCATTCCGGGTCTTTTTTAACATCGCAAATATAATGAATCGTTTGTTCGTCTAGCCCAATTCCCGCATCATACTGATGGCGCTCAGGATAATGAAAATTTCCTGTCTCCCGTTCAATTTCTAACACTGGTTTTTCGCTCATAACTGTCTTTCAATCTTTAATATAATGCAAAAAAAGGAAATTCGCTAGGTACTGGCTAGTTCACCGCACTCTTTCAAAAGCCAGTCGTAACCTTTCTTTTCCAATTCCAAAGCCAACTCCTTGCTGCCCGATCGGACGATACGCCCTCGCACCAAAACATGCACGTGATCCGGCACAATATAGTCCAATAATCGCTGATAATGAGTAATAACTAAAACCCCCAAATTGGAGCCTCTCAAGGTGTTCACCCCTTTCGCAACAATTCGCAACGCATCAATATCCAAACCACTATCCGTTTCATCCAAAACGGCATAAGTCGGTTCTAACATCGCCATTTGAAGAATTTCATTGCGCTTTTTTTCACCGCCCGAAAATCCGTCATTTACGGCGCGCGAAGTGAATTTGCGATCCATCTCTAAAAGATCCATTTTTTGATACAAACGATTGTAAAATTCAATCGCATCAATCTCTTCACCCTCTGGCAAACGCGCTTGCAAAGCTGCTCGCAAAAAATTAGCAATAGTCACACCTGGAATTTCGCTAGGATATTGAAACGCCATAAACAGTCCTGCGCGCGCACGCTCGTCCGGTTCCATTTCCAAAATATTCTTCCCATCCAACAATACTTCTCCAGCGGTTACTTCATAATCAGGATGTCCACTCAAAACTTTTGCCAAAGTGCTCTTGCCTGAACCATTTGGCCCCATCAAAGCGTGCACTTCACCTTTAGGTACTGTTAAAGTCAATCCCCGCAAAATCTCTTGTTCTCCAATTTTAGCATGGAGATCTTTAATTTCTAATGTACTCATGAGGCCTGGATACTAAAAGCAAATTGCCAAACAGGCAAGTGATGAAAATAAGAGTTTTTTTGAGGTGCAATCGACAAATCTTAACTTTTTGCTAAATAATGAATGAATGGCGTTTCAGTTGAATTCTCAATATGTTCCCTGTGGAGATCAACCTCAAGCAATTCAGGCATTGACTCAAGGTTTTTTACAAGGGCATGCAAACCAGGTGCTTTTGGGTGTTACGGGCTCGGGAAAAACGTTTACCATGGCTAACGTCATTCAAAATTTGGGACGGCCAACTTTAGTACTCTCCCACAACAAAACCTTGGCTGCCCAGCTTTATAGCGAGTTCAAGCAATTTTTCCCTAACAACGCCGTGGAATATTTTGTGAGTTATTTTGATTACTATCAACCCGAGGCTTACATTCCGCGAACCGACACTTATATTGAAAAAGATTCTAGTCTGAATGAAGAAATCGAACGACTTCGTCTTTCTGCCACCGCTTCTCTCTTAATGCGCCGTGATGTGGTTGTAGTTGCAAGTGTTTCGTGCATTTACGGATTGGGCTCTCCAGAAGATTTTTCCAAAATGGTTTTACCAGTAGAGCTGGGCACTCGTACTTCACGAGATTTTGTGCTGACACAACTCGTGGATATGCAATATCAACGCAACGACGTAGCCCCACAACGTGCCCAGTTTCGGGTGCGAGGCGATGTGGTGGAGATTTTTCCAGCCAGCCAGGAAAACGGATTGCGCATTGAATTTTTTGGCGACGAAATAGAAAAGATTTCTCATTTCGACCCTTTAACAGGCAATACACTCGAAGAATATTCTAAGTTTATTATCATGCCGGCGAAACAGTTTGTAACACCTCATGAAAAAATTCGTCATGCCCTTGTCACAATTCAACAAGAACTCGATGAACGAATCGCTCAGTTGGAAAGCGCTAGCAAGCTAGTCGAAGCACAACGTTTACGGCAGCGTACTAATTACGATTTAGAAATGATTCAGGAAATGGGTTTTTGTCCTGGAATTGAAAATTATTCACGCCATTTAACCGGTCGTCCACCAGGCTCTCGCCCTTACACATTGCTCGATTTTTTCCCAAAAGATTTTTTGTTAATTGTCGATGAAAGTCATGCGACGATTCCACAAATTGGCGGTATGTATGCGGGTGACCGCTCGCGAAAAATGGTTTTGGTGGAACACGGTTTTCGCCTTCCTAGCGCGCTAGATAATCGTCCATTGAATTTCGATGAGTTTACTAGCATGCTCAACCAAGTTCTCTATGTTTCGGCCACACCGGGCTCCTATGAACTCAATCTAACACATGGCAAAGTAGTGGAACAAATCATTCGCCCTACGGGTCTCATGGATCCTCCCGTGATTATTAAACCGTTGAAGGGTCAGATTGATGATGTCATGGAACAAATTAAGCTCCGTGTGGAACGCAAAGAGCGGGTTTTAGTAACCACTTTAACTAAACGTACAGCAGAAGATTTAGCAGATTATCTGCAACAACTGGATATTAAAGTTCGCTATTTACACTCAGAAATTGATGCTATTGAACGCGTGGAAGTGTTGCGCCAATTGCGAGCTGGTAATTGTGATGTGCTCGTTGGCATTAATCTTTTACGAGAAGGTCTTGATTTACCGGAGGTTTCGTTAGTCGCCATTTTAGATGCGGATAAGGAAGGATTCTTGCGCTCGGCTACTTCCTTAATTCAAACTGCGGGACGCGCTGCACGACATATTAATGGTGAGGTGATTCTTTATGCCGACGTGATAACAAAATCGATTCAACAACTTATCCAAATCACTGAAAATCGCCGCCAAAGACAGGCTGCTTATAATCAGCAGCATAATATTACGCCCCGTAGCGTGATTCGAGCAGAACAAGAATCGCTACAAACTTTGCTTCGCGGCAAGGAAGTGGAAGCTTCAATTTTAGGCAATGAAGGAAGCGATTTTGATTTAGCCGAATTTTTACGAGATTTGGAAAAGCAGATGAAATCTGCTTCGTCTAAATTGGAGTTTGAAAAAGCAGCACTGTTGCGGGATCAAATCCATGAAATTCAAAAAGGCAGTGGCTATCAAGAAATGCTGACTGCAGGTAAACAGTCGGTGTCTTATCGAAACGTAAAAAAGTCATCGAAACGACGTAAGAATTAATTTTTTTCAAAAAAGCAACAGCTTATGCCATTGCTCTTTTTTCAAATTTAAGCAAATCAAGTTTAGCCCGGGGTAGGATTCCCTGGGTTTCCTGGATTTCCTGGCTCCAGAGTAGGGGGCAAGAGATTAAAGTCTTCAGAATCGCTATCACCATTGCCAAAACGGCCTTCCCCTCCATTGCGATGTCTAGGGTCTGGTCTTTTTCTAATTCTATTTTGATTTTCTTGCTCAAACCAATTCCAACGCATGACTTGCTCGGTTCGTCGTGCTTCAAAGTCACGAGGCCCAAATTTGAAAAATTCTCCAATGCCCTCGAAAGGATTTTTTCCAGTAAAGAGATTTTCCAAATTGAAAGGAGCCGAAATACGCATACCCGCAGCATATTTTCCTCCATTGATCCCCTCATCTTCGTGATATTCAAAGTCTAAGATAACCCCTTGCAAGACTCGCCACTCGACCCGAGCTTTAGGACCTTCGTAACGTGTACCAATGCGATTATCAAAATTATAATAACCGGCGAACAAGCGCAGTTCCGTATATTTATCAAGATAAGGCACTAAGAAACCGATCTCAGTATCAAAGCCCTCGAAAGGAGCTTCTAATTTTTCCAGAATATCGCCATCATGGAATCTTCGACTTACTCTTTCGATTTGATAGCTAGGCAAATAATAATTGAAGCGAGCATCAACCCATTTGGTTAACATTTCGACCCCTGCACCAAATTGATCGTAATGATTATTAAACCTCGTATCTAAATAATCATAATAGCTATTAATTCCTAAAATAATATCGCGATCAGAAAATTTATAGCGATAGCCCAATCCCAAATTAATCACCTCATCCGAACTGTCATTTCCTCGAAGTGTGGAATTAAAAAAGAAAAGGTTTTGTTTATCGGAATAAAAAGGAACCAGCCAATCGATCATACCATCCGTGAGATGCTCGCCCACTTTGCCGCCAATGGTAACGACTGATGGCAATAGCCAATTATCATCCCTTAATTTTCTTTCTGCCCGAATAGTTTTTGAATCGTAAGACTCCATCATTTTACTATCTCCAGCTTGAGATAAAGGAGCATTCAAAACACTAATTAGCGCAATAAGATACAATAAAGGTTTTTGTTCTTTCTTTTGAAGAAACTTCATAATATTTCCTTAGTTTAAATTAAATAACCAAACTTGCTTTATTTAGGTCCAACAAATTTCCCTTTAATACCAGTCCCCATTATAAAGCCAGTATTATTCAATGGAAGCACTAAATTGAAAAAGTTTTTGCCAGCTTTCGCAGTAGCATAAGCACCAATATCACGAGGTGAAACAATAACACTAAGCGCTTTCTGTCCTTTAGGCAATTCGCCCAAATTCACTGCTTCAGTTCCGAAAGTAAACTGTTTGATATCGCTCTCAATCAAAGGAAAAGCTTCGATCATTCTCTTCTTTCCTTGTTTTTTACTAATAATGAGGTGATGAACATGATTTACCAATCCAATACCCAACACCTTACTTTTCTTGGGAAGTTGAAATTGGGCCACCTCCGTGGTTTCAACAAAGAGCCGAATATTTCTTTTTTTCCCGCTAATATAAGCTGAAAATCCTTTTAATCGGCCGCTCGCTAAAAATTTTTCTTTCTTAGGAAGCTTGGGAAGGATAACGCTTGCTTGTTCCAAGCTCAAGTTGCTATTGACACTGCTGACTGTTAGCTTTTTACCCCTTTTAATGACTAAATCCGGTTTACCATCCTGATTCAAGTCGTTAGCCAAAATAATTCTGCCTTTAACTTTGCCATTGATAGTTTTAACCCTAGTCTGGTTAGTGTTATTCAAGTCTTGTGCAAGAATTTTAAGTTTATGCCCTTGTCGAATTAAAATATCGTTTTGCCCGTCATCATCATAATCAGAAAGCAAAGACACAAGGGGCGTAATATAAAGTTCCCGCTTGCTATCAATTTCCTGATCCGCTCGGTAAGCGATCCGGCTTCCATTGAAGTTTATTTGAAAATCGAAAACGTCTCCATTATTAACCAATTTATCATTTAACCGCACCACTTCACTGCCTCCAATCGGAGCACGAAACAACTCAAAAGCATCATCCACTACTGCATCAGCGATAAAAACAACCTGACTGCTATCGGGTGTAACCTCAAAACTCATCACCACATCGCCGCCCGCCACTAAACTTTGATTCAAACGGGCTGGAATACCTCCTGTAACGGGAACGCTAAAAATTTCCGTCTGATCATTAACCAAAGCATCAGCCAAATAAACCACTCTACTCCCATCGGGCGTTATTACCACATCGCCCGAACTCACATCTCCCCCCAGAACAAGACTTTGATTTAATTTAACGGCCTCTCCTCCTTCTATAGGAACACTGAACAACTCAAAAACATCATTAACCAAAGCATCCGCCACATAAACCACCCTAGAACCATCAGGCGTTATCAAATGATCAGAAACATTTCCATTCGCTACCAAAGGTGGATTTAATTTCTTAACCGTCCCCCCTTCTATCGAAACATGAAACAATTCAAAAACATTATTGATCAAAGCATCCGCGGTATAAACCACTTGCGATCCATCAGAAGTTACGTGAAAGCTTGAAACATTTCCTCCCACCACAAGACTACCATTAAGTTGAGTTAATGTTCCACCTGTTATGGGCACACTAAAAAGTTTAACCTGCGGACCATTTTGATTTGAAGTGAATACCACTTCGTCATTAGGCGTAATCTCAAACAAAGATGCGTTACCTAAAGGATCCAAAACTGTGGCGTTCCCTGCTGTTTCCGGTGTGACAGGTGAGCTAAACAGCCGAATATTTAATCCTGAAGTTGCCTGAAATACCACATGATTTCGACTAGGCGAAAGCTGATAACCAGGAAAAACATCATCTCCTGGTCCTAATGGCGCATTGAGCTTTAAATTATCAGCCGATGACCCATTAGCCGGCACACTAAAAAGTTCAAATTTCTCATCTATAGAAGCGTCAGCCAAATAAATAATATTATTCCCCGCAATTTGAAAATCGGTAACTGAACCGTTTAGCACCAAGTCCACATTGAGCTTTTTTATCGCTCCCCCTTCTACAGGAACACTAAATAACTCTACTCTATTCATTCCCGCTTTAGCGGCACGATAAACAACTAATTTTCCATCAGACGTGTTAGAAAATTGCTCTACACCTCCCATAGGAACCAATGGCTCGCTCAAAAACGTGCGATTCTGTCCATTAGGCGAAATAGCAAATAAAGTTTCAAAATTATCCGGCGCAAAAATTCCGGAGTACATCACTCGATTACCAGTAGAATTGAAAAGAAATTGGGCATCCGTTACCCCAAAACTTCCATTAAAATCCTGACTTAATTTTAACGGTACCGACCAGGAAAGTTCTCCGTAAATTAACAAGCAAAATCCTAATAAAAATAAACGAAAAAACTTCGCTTTCATATTCTCTCTCCTTTTCTCCCTTTTTATGGGACTATTCATTTTATCTATTATAACATTTTAATGTAACCCAACTTCAGCGTACAGTAAATTGAAAAATTGGCATAATCTTCCGCAAGTAGCTGATAGGATAATGAATAAAACTCACCAATCCTTATCACTTATCTCATGATCCTGCTAACTCAGAAATATTAAAAATATTATCAAAATCCTCGCCGTCCAAAATTTGCTCCAGGAATGCTGGCAACAAAAGAGGAGGAGCTATTTCATAGCGCGCTTTCTGGACTTTTAAAAACGTTTCTTGAGAAATCAAATTCAAGGATAAAAGTCGTCGCGCATAAGCCAACTGTACATCGCCTACATAATCACTCTTTTGTCGATTCAAAGTCCTAGGCAAAATTTCTAAATTCAAAATCTCATTACCAATTTCCGGTGCCACCGCAAAAGGAATCATATGATCCACTTCCGTTATCTCTCCTTGATAAAGCCCCTTCATGACTTTCGCAGAACCTCCTCGCCTAAGGGACTGAAGATTATTCGTCGATAAAAAAAGCCCCCATTCATTAGCTGCTGACCAATTGCGCAACAAGGACTCCTCAACTACAGTCGCTTTCACTTGCGGAGTATGATTGACCAACAAAGCTTGATCGATCACCTCCTTAGGAGAAATACCTTGTTGTTGCGCATACCACAACCAATACATCGCTTTATTAATTCTAGGATTGGCGCCTCGCTCACCCAAAGTAGACAACTTAGCGCTATCCGTTAAAACCGAAAGAATCAAAACCGGATCAGTCCGCTGAGCTGAAAAAGTTAAAATAACTTGAGAAATAAAAAATAAAACAACAAAAAAGAGACGAATCATAACTTAAAAGAAAGGATTAAAAAAAAAATGAAAACGTAGTTAAAAAATTCTCCTGATTATTTATTAAATAACATAAAATCCTTTAAAAAGCAATCCTTAATCCGCAATTAAGAAAAATGAAAAAAAATTTTGAAAATTGGATATCTCCATCAATTTGGAAGCAATTTCAAAAAGAAAATACCACAGCACACCGCATTTTTTCCTCAGAACAAGGTTGGATCGAACGATGGAACCAAGACCTTTTAATTTCCTATTATAAAACAGAGTTTTTAAAACAAATCATTCCTCAAATCAAACCCTGGACAGATCATCTGGCATTCTCTTATCAACGCCTCTGGAGTCGACGCTTAACCCAACAAGCCACTGAAAAAAACCTGTCTGAACTGATTCAAGGCGCCCCTCCTTCTAACTTTGTCACGATCGTTAAAGAACGTGGCGTTTCTTTTCAAATCGATTTTCACGCCGGCTACTCACTCGGCCTCTTTCTGGATCAGCGCAACAATCGTAATTTCGTAAGACAACAACAACCGAAAAAACTCCTCAACTGCTTTGCCTACACCGGCTCTTTTTCCGTTATGGCAGCTCTTGGTAATGGCGAAACATTAAGCATCGATCTCTCCCCAAAATCGATCCAACGCGCTAAAGAAAATTTTCGTTTAAATCAACTCGATCCTTCACATCACCGATTCTGGGGAGAAGACGTTCGCGACAGCTTGCTCAAACTTCAACGTCGAAAAGAAACTTTTGATATGATCATTTTAGATCCCCCTACCTTTTCGCGAGGAAAAAAAGGAAAAACATTTCAAGTCCAACACGATTTAAAATCACTGCTCCAAACCGCTTTGCCTTTGCTCCATTCTCCAGGTAAAATACTTATCTCTACTAACTGCAGTCGACTTACCCGGAAAAACCTTATTCAACTTTGTCACACTACTTTAGCTGCTCGCACTTTTCAACTCTATCACGAGCCACTCCTGCCCGACATTCCAGAAGCAATGGCAGCTCAAACCGTTTGGCTACTATTACAATAAAATTTTTACTCACTTCGGACCAACTGGCTTACCAACTTTATTGGTTTTTGTGTTGATAGAAAATGAACCGATAAGAATTTCCTTTTTAGTTTTTGTAATCGGTCTAACCCCGCTCATCCCTAAAACTTTGTTCAAAGCAGTTACGGTGGGTCCTGAGCCAACTACGACCCCGTTGGTGGTAAGAGCTACCTGAAAAGAAGTTGGGATGCTTTTACCTTTCTGAAAAACCAGCGTCCAATCAACACCATTAGTTGTAAAAGCGCCCACTATTTTACCAGGAAGTTTATTACCCGTGAGAGGGATAGGAATTTCGATTGGGTTCACAAACGTTGGCCCCGTCAAAACAAAAACTTTTTTCTTTTTAGAGCTAATCAAATCCACTAAATTGTCCTGATTAAAATCACCACTAGCTCTCACTTTACCAGCTGTTTTAGGTAAAACGGCATCTACAACCAGATCAGAAATCTTCGTCGCATTAACTGCTACAGTATAAGCTCTCACAGTAGTTTTCTTACCTCCCGTTTTAAAAGCAACATAATTAGCGCTACCTACACGATTGGCAGCAAGCACTTTACCTTTTGCCGGAATATCCAACGTAACCTGATTAGTGATTGCATTGCTTACCACATTGATGAGAGTCAACGTCTTCTTGCGGAACACCAAAACGTCGGTCGTTCCATCATTAGCAAAATCGCCTGAATTATAAAAATCAGGAGCTGGTGGAATCACCGCAAATTCTGTGTTGGTCAACGAGAAAAGCACGGGCACCAGATTGCTGACAACAGCTGTCACAGAAAAAGTACCCAAAATATCGTTAGCAGTAAAAACGCCCGAATCTGCCACACCATTGGGATCCGTAGCCACATTGATATTTAATAGCCCTCCTGGAAACATGCCACTTGCTCCACCATTTGGAGCAGAAAAAGCGACATTAACTCCACTAATGTTTCTTCCCGTTTCGGTAACTCGAACTGCAAGATTATTGAAATAAGCTGTGTTAGTTTTCGCACTTTGCGGTGTGGTGCCGGCTAGGGCCACAACGGCATAATCGGTTTCAACCGCACCTATATCCATGTTGCCACCAACAAATCGAGAAAACCCGCGCTGATCACTCGGAAACAAAGCTGCATTGGTTCCTGCATCAATCGCGGGACTCCCTAAATCAGGCAACAAAGTAGGTGTTGGTCCTCCATTATTAGCCAGAGGCCTCAGAAAAGCATTCGTCACATTAATGAGGTCATTCGCAACAAATCCAACTGCACCATTCGTAACACCAATCAGATTAAAACCTAAACTATTAATTGCAGCATCACTAATATCGGGAGTCAACATATCATCAGTTGCATTATTAATAACAATAGTGTGGCCAATATTTACAGCCCCACCACCTGATTTTAAAATACCGCCAGCGCCTCCCATACCGGCCAAATTAGAAACCAGAGTACTGGATTCTATTTGTATTCCACCTGTGCCCAAATTAAAAATACAACCTGCGCCACCACCGCCGCCACCAGCATCTCCTGCATTTTGAGTAAAAGTAGAGTTACTAACAAAGACACGGGCATTATCGTTATGAATGGCACCTCCACCATTACCTTGAGCTGCATTGTTAACAAAGGTACAGCCGATTACGTTCAGAGTTCCGTTTAATAAATTGGCAATACCACCACCGAATTGCTCTGCAAAATTAGCGGTAAATATAACATTAGAAACGGTTAATACTCCATTCAAATGCCGAATCGCTCCTCCAGAAGCTGATAGGGCCAAGCCTTGCGTCAATCTTAAATTGGAAATCACGTTAGTAGTGTCAAAAGCAATACTAAAGATTCGCCCATTCGTATTTCCATTAATAGTCAAGTTGTTAGCTCCCAGACCATTAATGGTTAGCGTCTTATCAATGACAATCTGTCCACTGGTTAAGGTTATCGTCTGGCCATTCAGCGTGTTGGTAAAAATAATATCATCGCCCGAAGCTGCCGCTGCAACTGTTGCGCGCAAACTTCCCACTCCACTATCAGCATTATTGAGAACCGTGAAAGTAGCCGATTGCAAATGAAAACTCAAAACCATTGTAACGCATACCGTCCAAAAAATTTTCCTATTCATGGATAGAAGTTTGCTAATACTTCATTCAAATGCAATTTCTTTTTAAAAATCCATTCCACTCAAGCAATGAATGGTTTTTAAACTACCTGATTATCAGTGCAGCTTTTATTTAGGCCCCACGGGCTTGCCAACTTTATTCGCTTTTGTATCAATCGTAAGACTGCCGACAATAATCGACTTTTTACCTTTAGTAATAGGCGTAGCACCACTCATACCACGAATTTTACCGGAAGCCGAAACAGCAACAGCATTAGTCACAGTCACGCCATTCGTCGAAATGGCTACCTCAAATGCCGCAGGCACGCCTTTGCCTTTTTGCAAGACCAACACCCAATTACTTCCGGTCGTGGTAAACGCCCCCACAACCTTACCAGGAAGTTTATTGCCAGTGAGAGGAATAGGAATCTCGGTGGGATTTGCGAAAGTGGGACCGGTTAATACAAAAACTTTCTTCTTTTTTGAGGTAATCAGATCCACTGCGTTATCATGATTGAAATCGCCACTGGCTCTAACTTTACCCGCAGTTTTGGGTAGCGTTGTTCCAGCCACAACATCGCTAATTTTTACAATATTGGATGAAGCACCATAGGCACTCACTGTGATTTTCTTACCCGCTTTGAAAGCAACGAAGTTAGCATTCCCTACTCGATTAGCAGCCGCTACTTTTCCTTTGCCAGGAACATCCAGAGTTATTTGATTCGCAAGTTGATTACTAACAATATTGAGTAAAGTCAGCGTTTTTTTACGAAAAGCTAAAACATCAGTTGATCCATCATTTGCAAAATCACCTGAATTATAAGGACCCGAGGCCGGTGGAATCACCGCAAACTCTGTGTTGGTTAATGAGAAAAGTACTGTTGGTAGATTACTAACAACTGCAGTCGCAGAAAAAGCTCCTACAATTCCGTTAGCGGTAAAAATACCTGGATCAGCAACCCCACCCGCATCGGTTAAAGCATTAATATTAAGCAAGCCACCTGGAAAACTGCCGCTAGGACCACTATTAGGCGCAGAAAAAGCGACATCAATACCACTAAGATTTCTGCCGGCTTCGGTAACTCGGACAGCCAGATTATTAGCATAAGCCGTGTTGGTTTGTGCGCTTTGAGGAGTTGTTCCGGCTAAAGCAACTGCAGCATAATCCGTTTCAACAGCACCAATGTCCATTGCAGTTCCTGATAATCTTGGAAATTCGCGTTGATCCGTCGTAAATAGCGCAACATTAGTTCCCGCATCAATCGCAGGACTGCCTAAACCAGGCAGCAAAGTTGGTGTTGGACCTCCATTATCCGTAAGAGGACCAAGCAATGCATCAGCAACATTAATGAGATCATTTCCTACAAAACCAGCGGCACCATTAGTAATACCAATAAGGTTAAATCCCAAGCTATTGATGGCCGGGTGATTGATGTTGGGAGTAACCGAATCTGCTGTGTTATTGTCAATAACAATCGTATGACCAATATCCATGCCAGTTCCAGGCGAATTCAAAATAGCACCAGCGCCTCCGTTACCCGCTAAATTAGAAGAAAGCGTTGACGATTGCAGGCTCATAACAGCCCCACCACCAAATTGAAAAATACCACCGGCTCCATTGGGTCCTGCAGTATTTTTAGTCAAGGTCGAGTTTTCTATCGTTAGTCGTGCAGTGTCATTATCAATGGCTGCCCCTCCTGCAGCCGCACATGTATTACTCACAAAAGTACACCCCATCACCCCTAAAATCCCCCCAGCCAAATTCGCTATACCACCGCCAAAAAGAGTCGCGGTGTTGCCTTCAAAAATAACGTTGGAAACTGTTAGGATACCGCTTGCATTCTGAATAGCCCCTCCTGAACCCACTACTGAACCGTTAGCTAATTTAACATTAGAAATAACATTCGTGCCATTAAGATCAAAAATTCGACCATTCATATTTCCATTAATCGTTAAATTGGTAGCACCCAATCCGTTTATGGTAAGGTTGGTGATTAAAATCTGGCCAGAAGTTAAAGTAATGGTTTGACCATTAAGAGTGTTAGTAAAAACAATAATATCACCAGAAGCTGCCGCTGCGATAGTATCACGCAAACTGCCCACACCAGCATCAGCATTATTCAACACAGTTAATGTTGCTGATTGAATAGTGAAATGAAAGAATAACGATAAAACGAATAAAAAACTAATTTTTATCTTCATATGGACAAAATGGACAAATTCGGCCTTAAATACAACAAAAATTTAGTGCTGTCTCAAATTATCTCAAAATCTGAAAAATATGCGCGGACAAGGTTTCTGGGTTCAGTTGCACAAAATTACGAATCCCACGCCAATAATAAATTTTGTCTGTTAACCAATCCTTAACCTGAAAATGGGCATCATGAGATATGCCCCACGATTCCAAGGGCAACTCCACCCACCCACCTTGCGTATGATGAGGGTCTAAATTAACTATCGTCACCATCGTATTATTCGTTTTTTCAGCGCGCTTGCTATAAGCAATCAACTGCGGATTATCGATAAAATGGAACTGCAAACTCCGATTCGAATGAAAAGCTGAATTTTCTTTTCGAATCCAGTTTACTCGTGAAATAAGTGGCTTCAAACTGTCCGAGCGTTTCAAATTCCAATGGCGAATCTGATACTTTTCCGAATCCAAATATTCTTCACTGTGCGGCTCACGCGGCAAATTTTCGCCAAGTTCATAAGCCGGACCATAGATTCCATAATTAGCAGATAAGGTAGCTGCTAAAATAAAGCGTGATACAAACATCGGCCGACCGTGTCGCTGAAAAGGCTCCGTCAAAATGTCGGGCGTGTTGGGCCAAAAATTTGGACGAAAATAATTCACCACTTCCGTCCGGGTTAACTCCTCTAAATAAGTTGTTAACTCCTCACGCGTATTACGCCAGCTAAAATAAGTATAGGATTGGGTGAAACCGATTTTTGCCAAGCGATACATAATTTTCGGTCGCGTGAAAGCCTCCGAGAGAAAAATAATTTCTGGATGCGCTTTCCTCACTTCAGCAAGGAGCCACTCCCAAAAACGAAATGGTTTGGTATGAGGATTATCCACTCGAAAAACCGTTACACCTTGTTTAATCCAATAAAAAACCACCCGTCGCAACTCTTGCCATAACGATTCCCACGCTTCCGTTTCGAAGTTAAAAGGATAAATATCCTGATATTTCTTTGGCGGATTTTCCGCATATTGAATCGTACCATCCGGCCGTTTCTTGAACCATTCAGGATGTTCCTTCACATAAGGATGATCCGGCGAACATTGAAACGCCAGATCCAAAGCCACTTCTATACCCCGCTGTTTGGCCGACCGCAAAAACCGTTTAAAATCCATCAATGTTCCAAGCTGCGGATGGATCGCATCATGTCCTCCTTCATTACTTCCGATCGCCCACGGACATCCCACATCATCCGGCTCTGCTTGAAGTGAATTATTTTTCCCTTTACGAAATTTATTTCCAATCGGATGAATGGGAGGCAAATAAACTATATCAAACCCCATCTCCGCAACATAAGCCAAGTGAGCTTCACAATCCTTAAACGTGCCATGTTTTCCAGGTGCTTGACTACAAGAGCGAGGAAAAAATTCATACCAAGCGCTAAAATTGGCGCGTTCTCGTTCCACACGCACTTCCAACTGTTTTTCGTAACTTGTGACAAACTGTTTTTCACCCAACTTATCCATTGCTTCGGCTAATTTTTTAGAAAATGCCAACTCTAACTTTTCCTCAGGCTCCACATCATGATCTGCTAACAAAACTGCCCATCGTTTCAAATCCCCACCCTTTTTCGCTCCCGCATGTTGTGCTGCTTGCCCCACTAAATCGGCACCTATGCGCAAATCAATTTTCGCAACTTGATTGGCTGCCACGCGCTTCTGCAAATCACGTCGCCATGTTAAAAAAGCATCCACCCATCCTTGAATCGTATAAAAATATTGACCCGGTCCTCCCACAAAAAATTCCCCTTGCCACCGATCATTACCTAAAGGCTTTAAAGGCGCAAAACTCCATTGTTTAGCACCTGCTTTTTTATAAAGCAACCGTCCCCGAATTTCGTCATGCCCTTCGTGCAATAAATCGACCTCTACCACCACCTTTTCTTCCGGCGCACGTTTGATGGGATAAAGCCCATCGTCAATCTCTGGTTTCACCCGTTCAATTACTACCCGATTTCTTCCTAAAACCGCGCTGAAATGCGCCTCTTTTTTCTTCATAGATTACTTGAAACACAAACCTAACAAAAAAAATCCCTTTAGGCGACTCTTATTGAGCCACTCATTTGACTTTTTTATTTTACTCAGTATTTTTTTAAGATTATGGCTATAAGTAAAGTGGCACAAAAAGAAGTTTCAGGGCGTTTAGACACACTTCTTGTACAAAAACCCAAACTACAAATTGTTCGTGGCGATCTTGTAACCCCCACCGATTCTTTAGTTATCGCTAATTTAATGGAAGACGGTTTAACCAAAGCTCGAACCATAGGAAAAAGAATCGACGACAAAAATTACCTCTACGACATACCTGAAGCAACGAAAAGAGCAACTGCCTTAGCAAAAAGAACACACGTATCCATAGGAGATGCTGCTGCCAAGGTTTACGAAGACCCGCCCTTACTAGGAGAAATCCCTAAGGATTATCCTGAAAACTATCACATTAACGACAGGGGCATTATCGGCACGCGTGAAACACTCATCCCCGGAAATTCCAAAGATAAATTTCATATTTCCTACGATAATCCAGCTCTGGCGGGCAAAGGTAAAATTGAAGTTAATCTTGAAATTAATAATCCTAATAATCCTAAAAGTCGTTATAAAGAATCTGTTAAAATCACTTTATATGAACATCCCGAATTTCGAGGACTTTTTCAATCCGCGCCTCTTTTATTAGTTGCTAGTCCTGAATTTGATAAACATAATACCGGAGGCAAGGACAACTCTCCCCAAGACCAAACTTTTCTTGCAGAATTGGGAAGTGAAATTTCTGTTTCCTACGAAGATAAAGTTTCAGGAGAATTCTCACGATTCTCGGCTTCCGTTCCTGTTAATAAAACACTCGAAGTTCCCATCTATATTTTAAAAAACGAAGATGGCAACCCTATGGCGACCCAAGAACAGGTCAATCGCCAAATTGAACTCTTGCAAGAATCACTCGCTCCCGCCGGAATCAAAGTGATTGCACAGAAACCTGTTTACATTGATTTGCCTCAAGGCGTTTCGTTAAAAGATGGCGTGCAAACAGCAAGTCCAGGCAGTAAAATTGCTGAGGATTTATTAATAACTAAAGCCATTGCGGATAACTATCCCGATAATCCTGGGGTTAGACTTATATTTGCAGGTAACAATATAGAAGGTATCAATAATAAGGGTGAAGTTAAAAAAGCTAATGGCCACAGCATTACAGAAAGAATGCTTCCCCCTAATCTAAAGTATGCCGCTAATAGCGTTTTTCTAAAATCGGAAGCGGAACCTCCTGAAACCGCGGGTCATGAAGTTCTTCATTGTCTTATCTTCAGCGCACCTGAAATTAAAGAAAGCGGTTATTACGATAGAGCCGGTCATTACTTGACCAATCCTTCCAACATCATGTATCAACAAAACAAGAGTGCTGAAACTGAGACATTATTTGGCAGACGTCACATGAGTGACGCTCAAA
This sequence comes from Verrucomicrobiia bacterium, assembly GCA_019694135.1. Taxonomy (NCBI): domain Bacteria; kingdom Pseudomonadati; phylum Verrucomicrobiota; class Verrucomicrobiia; species Verrucomicrobiia bacterium. The sequence goes on from JAIBCM010000001.1 coordinate 189,473, forward strand.
TTGAAACTGTTCTTCAATCCACTCGTTTGCAAAATCCCCCTATAATACCAAGCCAGGTTATTGAACACCAAAATGGTACCGCTTTTGTTCCAGGACCTTAAAACAAAATCTATCTTTCTTTTCTTCGAAATAAATCAGATGGCAAATCTTTAGATTTTTCCCAATCTTTTATAGAAACAGATTCATCAATTTTTAACGCCAAGGCTCGAATAAACGCATTGCGCAAAATATTTCCAATCAGCTCAAAAAAATTAACATTGGGATCTTTGATCCTACCCTCAAACGGAATGCGAGTCGCAAGCTGTTCCTTAGGCTGATTTTGAAAAAGAGCAGTTGTTAATCCAACAATCGATTCCCAAATCGCTTGCAACGGATTTTCAAAATTTTCTTCAGGCCTAAAAATAGTAAAATTTCGAAAAAAAGGTTTGATATAACCCTTAATTTCTCCCTTCTCAGCCACCGCTTCAGTAAAAAGATCAAATTGACCCGACTCCGCATCCACATTTCCATAAGCCAATAAAAAATTATTCAATTCCGTAACAGGAACTTGGCGCACTTCAGCGTCGAGATCAAAAGTCGGCTGCTTTTCTAACAAATTCAACGCTAAATCCATCTTAAAAAATCCTTCCTTCAAAACTCGTCCCGTGGCATGCACCGTTGCCTGCAGCTTTCGATTCAACTCCTCACTATTAGTTAGATTTTTTCCTAATACATTTACCGACTCCATGCGCAAGTCCACTGGCGGCTTAGAATCGGGATTACGAAATGTGATGGTGCCATTACGAATTTCGAACCGATTGATTTGCAAAGGAAAAAGCTCTCTGAGCCGATCCTGCCAAGAACCATTAATTTCTAATTGTCTTTCTCCCGGTGTCGGACCATCCACAAAATTGAGTTCCGGTTGGTCAAAGACCAGCTCACCTACCAAAGCCCCATCAAACAAAGCCTTCCATTGCACCGAGAGATCCAAAGTGGGACAACTAAAAAAAGGCACAAAAACTTCACCCGACTTTTTATTCAATCTCAAATCATGAATCTGATAAGCGCCACGCCACAAATGGATATCCACCTCTTTAATATTCCCCTGATAATTAGGAATCCGTTGCAACACATGATTGACATACGAGGTCACTGCCATGGGCATAAAAGCGCGTGCTAAAATGAGCGCTACAATAAGACTCACCCAAAAAATGAGTGACTTCCTTTTGAAACGATAATGCGCAAAAAAATTCATCTGAATGATCTATAATTATTTCTAAGCCAAAGTTGTATTACGTCAACTTAAGCTCATCTAATTAGTTTCCCCTTGTTCGCAAATAATTTTCTATACGAACGACAAAATATTTATTATTACAATTACATATTATGGGCAAAATCCAAAAAAACGATCCCTCTCAAAAAAAACTTCAAATACTAGACACTCAAGGCAGAACCACACACACTTTAGCCATTGATAATTTATATTCTATCGTCACCTTACCTGAACAAATTGGAAAACGGTTCCATGAAAAAAATTATCTATTAAAACCCCGCGACCAAATCGAAACCAAAATTGCGCAACTTCGCACCCGCGGCATGAGCGATCAGGCCATTGCCAAAGAAATCACTCAAAATTCCGATTTCTATCAAGAAATGCCAGCAAACTATGCCCAACCTTATACCTATCGAGGTGATAGAATCTTTTCCGAAGGTAAACTATCTCCTGCCCAATCCCAAAATAAATTCCATGTTCAATACCAGGACATTACCTTAGCCGGTCAAGGAACCATTCACGTTACACTCAAAACGGGCAAAGAATCTGCCACCATAGCATTATTTGAAATCACACCCGGCGTCTTCCAATCCAAAGATCTACTTCTAGTTTCCTGCAAAGAATTTGATCAATATCCCGTCAACGGCCCAGACAACTCCGAAACTGACCAAACATTCCACGCCGCTTTAAACGAAAAAGTAAAAATCTCCTACACTGATCCTTCTGGCGAAACTCACACCACCTCAGCTTCGATCCCAGTAGAACAAGTCGTGGAATTAAAACTCACCGTTCTGAAAGATGAAAATGGCCAACCCCTAGCAACCCCAGAACAAATCGCACAACAAATCGCTCGCATGCAAGAATCCTACGCCTCCGCTGGCATGCAAATTAAAATCCTGGAACCGATCCAATACATGGACTTTCCCCCTGGTCTCTCCGCCAAGGATGGACTCAACGAAGAAAAAGCTAGAAAAATAGAAGAATACCTACGCGAAAAAGGTCATACCACCTCCGATCATATCAACCTCATTTTTTCCGGTGACAATTTTGTGGAAGACTTCTCCAAAAAAGATGCTGTCACCTTTTTTCATCCCGAACCAGGCTCCTCTTCCCTTCCAACCACCTATAACATCCTAGTAAAATCCACTCCCCTCATAGCAAGTTCAGGCGCTCATGAATTAGGCCATGCCCTAGCCCTCAGCGCAGCCAATGGCGACGCGACCAAGCTCCAAGCTGCAGGCTATAGCATAAAAGACGACTATTCTCATCACCCCAACCGTGCCAACCTCATGTTTGCCCGACAAGAACTAGGCGAAAAAAATATTTTTGGCTCCGAACACTTAACCGAAACTCAAATCCATCTCATAAAACAATCTCCTTACGCCAAAAACCCCATCTCCCCCAAGCCTTTTGAAGGCTTGCGCTCTATCCCGGCCATTCATTTCTAGATTGTATTAGTCATTACCCTCTTGCAACGCCAGTTTTCTGTGGTTTAGTATTAATTTACCATTAACCTAAGAAAAAGGATTTTATTATGGCAGGGAAAAACAGAATTTTTTGGGAAGCATTTGAAGCAGCGAGAGATTTGGTAAGACGTTACGAATCTCCTACAGGAATACGAGCAGCCAATATTGTACATACCTCGGGTGAAGTCGTTGACGCCGTAAACCATGTTTCAAAACTTGCCAAACGAGCCCGTTTTCGCGCTTTTGAAGCTAGACAAGCCGCCACCGCCGATCCTTCCAACACTTTTCTGGCTAGAGTCGCCGAACAAGCGGAAGATGAAGCAGAAACTTTTCAAAGAGCAAGCAAGACTTTAAATGACCGCGCAACGAGCACTGGAATTCAACCACCCAATCCATATCACGATGTAATCACAGAACTAACACAAGCAACAAAAGCTTACAATCAAGCCCTAGAAAGCGTTGAAGACCTCATCGCCAGAAATACTATAGATGGCAAAATTAAACCTGAAGCCATCGAAGATGTCAAAAAAGCGCTTATAGAACTCGAAGAAGCCGCAGTCGATTATCGTTTTAACGCCCAGGAAGTCCAGGAAGCCGCAAAACAATTGCATGATGCTGTTTTACAAGCTCAGGCAACCAAAGCCCCAACTCCATTGGTTGAAGGTCTTCGTACGGCACAAAGAAGAATGGCTGAAGCGGCAGGTGAAGCATCTCTTAATGCCCACAACGCTACCGTAGGTATAAGAAATATTAAAGCACGAGCGGAAGCTCTGGGCGTTACAGGCGCCACGGCTATTGTTTTGATCCCCAACCCAGCTAAAGCTCGAGAACTGCAACAACAAGTCGAAGCCATTCCTCAACCTCCTTATCCTTACGTTGCCAAAGCCGCCAGCTCAGTTATGGATATTGCCGACTCCGTTGATCGAGGTGTTGCGAAGATAGTTGATATTCAAGGAACCGTGCTAACAGTTGGTCTAGTGAAAAACGCTGGTCAACAAGGCTTAGCTAATCAAGAAGGGGCCATTAAAAAAGCCATGAAAATTGCCATGCCCGCGTTAACTTCTCAAGCGGCCGCCCCCGTCGTGGTACCTCTGGTCAGACTAGGCGCAGCAGCGGTTCGTGAAACCGATGCTTCTATCGATGGCGTAGTTGATACATTTGGACTACGTGATCCGATAGGTAAAATACAAAAGGCCACAGGCATTTCCAATGGGAATAATCAGAATCAACCTCCCGAAGAATCCGTAACAAAAAGCGCTATAAAAAGAACCCAAGACGTTTGGGACCAAGCGTTTGATAAAAAACCTGCCGATCCCAACTGGAAACAAACGCCTACTGTTTTTCATCAATAACCTTTAAATTTTACCATTCTCATGGGATTAGGAAATGCAATAAAACGTCTTAAAGAAATAGTGGACGCGAATAAAGCTGCGACTAAAGCCATGGCCACTTCCGGTCGTGTCGTTACCGCTGCAGATCGTATTCGAGCCAATGCATATGTTTTTACCAAGCTTTTTCTAGGGCCCGCTCGCACTGCAATCAGTCGTCTGACTAAAAATCCTTTTGCTGAAGTTATTCCATCGGTTGATAACTTGCGAGATGCCACGCGAGCTTTCGGTCAAGTTGACCCCAAAAATCTTACAACCCTCGATAACTTACAAGGGGCAGCTCAGAAAGCTTTCGATTCTACTTCTGCCTTTATGCGAAGCAGAGCCTTTACAGAAATTGAAATTGCCGCCAGGGACGCTAATGAGATACTTCGCAACGCCCGAGATATTTTTGGCAAGCACATGAATGCAACAGACTTTAACAAAGCGCTCGAATTTTCACGGCAAGCAAATGATGCCATCGATCGTGTTACAGGCAAAATGAATGTTGCTTATCGAGCTACGAGAAATCTTGTCTACGCAATCGATGATTATCGAGATGCTTTAAAAAGTGGAAATAATATAAGAGAAGCGGCACAAGAATTAACTATTGCCGCCCAAAACGTTGCCGAAACGCAAGGAGAGTTAAATCGTATTATGACTCAGGCTAATGAAGCCATTCACCAACTCAACACTGTAACCGAAGAAATGTTTACGGCTCAAAATACTATCCTCCTTAGCGCCAGCGTGCCTCTTGCCTCTCCCTCTGAACTTCCTCCACATCCACTTAATGAAAGCTTGAAAACCGTAGGAAATGGCGCTCTCAATCTGGCTTCTACGGTTGACGATATCCGTCTTGGAGTGCTTGATGGTATCGCTTATCCCTTAACCGGGTTTCAACATCGACATGCAGTCTCTGCAAGTGAAGATGCTGTGCTTGAAGCAGGGCTAAAGGGTGGCGATAAATTAAATCAAGTTTTCGAAAAAATTGAAAAAGACGCTTCCACGGGTTTAAAAAATGTAGAAAATACTTTAGCAAATCCTAACGCATGGGGATTAGGAATTTAGATCATTGTTCCAAATGACCCGTAAAAGCTCCCATTTCATTTAATAAAATAGCGCATTTTTCACGCCATTTATGTAAATCAGGCACTGAAAATGTTTTCTCTGCAGAACCTGGAAATACGAAATAACTCACTTTGAGATCGCTAACAGGTCGCTGATAAGAGGTTGCTTGCGGGTTAATCATTTTAGCTAACCGTAGTGAGGCTTCCCCGATTTTGTAAGAAGGCCCAATATCGCCCACAATCGCTGGATAAAAGCGATTCTCAAACACAACCACTGCATAATCCCCAATCTTAGGTCGATAAGCCTGCTCGGGATAACGAAACATAAAACCCGGCAAAACAATAAACGGATCGAGCGAAGCGACTAAATAAGAGTAACGATTGAGATCATAAATTTCGCGTCGGAGTTGATCGATCGCCCCTAACAACTCCTGACGACGTTGTGGCAGAGTGTTGGTTGTGCTCAATTCCGTTTGGTAGCGTTTTAATTTTTCCTGTTTAGGTGCAATAAATGGACTGATATTAGTACTCTGTTTTAGCCAACGATAACTGGTAAAAGGTTGATAATTGGCCGTGTTTGTTGGTAAAGAAATTAATCGATCTGGATCGGAACCATCCGAAACCACGTCCATCTCTGCTTGAATAAAAAGCAGTTTACGTTGCGTTTCGGGATTTTGAATTTCCAAAATCGTGTCACAATCGTAAAAATTGTGTCGCGAAAGCAGCTGGTCCAACCGAATCAAACGCGCATTCAACCAATCGGTTTTTCTTTCGTAGAGTCCATGGAAAAAAGGCGACACAGTGGCATTGGAAACTAAAGCAGCCAGAGCAGACCATTGCGATGCTAGTTGCGAATTCATGGCTGTTAAATCTCGCGAAGCCGTTGGCACTTTTACGTTGAGTTGCAACTCCAGTTCATAGCTCTTGTCTCGCTCTCTTTCTTGCGAAGCGTTCGTGCCCAACTGCACTTCCAACTGCGAATGTAGCGTCAAACCATTAAACCATTTCGCCGTTTCAATCTGTTTACGCGGCACAAAACGAGTGGGCAAAGGACGTGTCGGAGGCAGTGGCGTTCGCGGAGGCAAAATCGGCGAAACTTCTGAAGTAAACCCCAAAACCCTTTTCGTTTTCCGCCAACCGCGCTGCGCGTAGGGCGCAAAAAAAGGTGAAAATAAAACTAAGCCCACCCAACTTAAAATGACAAGAAAAACGAGCGACCGTTTCATGACTATTTTAAAATAGCCAGTGCTGCTGCCTCACCCGTTTCCAAAGCGCCGTGAGCCGTTCCAGCCGCTCCACCCGTATGAGTAGCTTCACCAGTAAAATAAATTTTTTGATCCAAAGGTTCTGCTAATTTTTCGCGTAACCCATTAGTGTGAGGTGTTGGAAAACTATAAAGCCCGCGAAAATAAGGTTCCTTCCCCCAATTCGCAATATACACGTCTTTCAAGGATCGACTGGCCACTTTATTACCGGCATCACCAAAAATATTGTCTAAACCCTCCAAAGCTCGCGCCACGCCATAATCCGACAAAGTGTTGCATAATGCAGCGCGATCCCCTCCTAGAAAAGCTGTCAGCACATAATCTTTCGACTCTTTTCCTTTGCTCGTCACCCAAAACTGCGGGAAAAGTCCTTCCGTATGCAAAAAATAAAGTCTCTCCGGCCAAAACGCTTTGGAAAATTTAAAAATAATTTTCATACCCGGACTCATTCCAATCCGATGAATCGCATCTTTTTTTTCTCGGGGCAACTCCGGCAAAAATTCTATCGTCTCTTCCTTTAAAACCGTCAAAGGCACAGTCACAATCACCGCATCCGCTTCGAAAGTCTCCTGCGTTTTAGTCAAAACTCGAATCCGTTCACCCCGATAATCAATGCTCTGCACTGGCGTGTTATAATGAATAAAAGGTTCTACAGGCGCGAACTTGCGCTTCATTATGCTCAAATACTCCTGATTCAACGTAAAATTCGTCTCTCGATTTAACCATTCCAATCCCCATTGCAAAATGCCTGCTAAAGAAAGATGATTGAGCGTCGTCCCAAACTCTACACCCAACCGCGAATCCAAAAAATGGCGCACCTCTTCCGGAAAATGTTTCTGCACCAAATAATCTTCCACCGTGATATCGGACCCTTGATAAGGATAAAGCTCATAAAGCAGTCTCAACGCTTGCTTGGCTAAACTATCTTTCAATGCTTCATCATACCATAAAAACCGATCACCCAAATGCAACAAATCGTTCGCCATGGCAGGCCGAATCAAAGGAATCTTTTCCTCCTGCGCCCATTGATAAACCAGAGAATCTTCGCCATGAATTTCTTCAGCGCCTAATTCAATGGGAAAATCCGCAAACCTCTCCAAAGCACGAATTCGTCCGCCTTTCAATGAAGTCGCTTCTAAAATTCGCAGCGATACCCCTGCTTGATGCAAAACTCGCGCAGCATTCAAACCGGCAGCTCCAGCGCCAATGATGATAACATTTCGACTCAAGCGATTGATAGATTAGTTGAAATTTAACCTACTTGGATGTATCAAATTACTAAGTAAAATAAAAGTTAAAAAAGAAAAATAATAGTTGACACTTTTCTAAATTTGCATAAATAGGGGGGAATAAATTAAAGAAATTGAAGGAGATCTAACTAAATGAAAAAAACATTGCTAGTTTTATTCGCGGGCCTCGTTTGTTCGAGCGCTTCGTTTGCTGGTGACTCTAAAGACATGGATAAATCCATTATTTATGAGGACGTGAAACCCCGTCACAAAAAAGTGAGTTATAAATTTAATGCTAACGAATGGAATGCTGATGTATTTGCAACAGCCGTTTTCCAAGATGATAGCGGCACTTACCCAGACGGTGCAGGTGGTGGTTTAGGCTTAAGCTACTTCTTCACCCGATTCTTTGGTGCAGGCATTGACGCCTACGGTTGGGCTGGCAACGAAGGCGCTGCTGCTGCTTCCGGTAGCTTAATCGCTCGTTTACCAATCGAAAGCTGGTCTTTAGCACCTTATGTTTTCGGTGGTATCACTGGCGGCATTGCTCCTGAAACGAGTGCAGGCGGCCACGGTGGTGCAGGTTTAGAATATCGCATCACTGACAAATGGGGTCTTTTCGGAGATTCTCGATTTGTTTCGACCGACACTTTAAACGATTTCGTAGTAAGTCGTTTAGGTCTTCGTTTGGTATTCTAATATCAAAGTTTTTTAATAAAAAGTTAGGAGCTGAAAAGTTCCTAACTTTTTTTTATTTTTTGGAAGGCGAACATCCTCGTAAACTACTTAAAAGTCTTACCAATGACAAAAACCTTAACTGTTAACGAAATTTACTCCAGCATTCAGGGTGAAAGTACTTGGGCAGGATTGCCTTGTATCTTTATTCGACTCACTTTTTGCGATCTCCGTTGTAACTATTGCGATACCGAGTATGCCTTTCATGAAGGCAAAAAAATGACCTTCAAAGAAATTTCACAACAAGTAAAAAAATATTCCATCCCTTTAGTCGAAGTCACAGGTGGCGAACCACTCTTACAACCTCAAACACCTCAACTTCTCACGTCTCTTTGTGATACAGGCTATAACGTCCTTTTGGAAACCAGCGGCACCCACGATATTTCTAAACTCGATCCTCGCGTCCACCGCATCATGGACTTGAAATGTCCCAGTAGCGGCGAATCACAAAAAAACCTCTTTAGCAATTTGCGATATTTAAATCAAAACGACGAAATCAAATTTGTCATCGGATCACGAGAAGATTACGAATGGGCGCGCGAAATCGTTCAAAGCAAAGAACTAGCAACTCACGTTAAAGCTATTCTTTTTTCTGCTGTCTTTCCCATCGCTTCTCAACTTGGCCATATCCAAGGTCATCGGGGAATTGAAGCAAAAACTCTAGTCGAATGGATACTCGCCGATCATCTTCCTGTGCGTTTTCAACTTCAAATGCACAAATTCATTTGGCCACCTCAGCAACGCAGTGTATAATCACACACTAAAACGAATTTCTCTGATAGTTTCTACACCGCACTCTTTCTGAACCTTTTTTAACAACTCACCCTTAATCATCGTCAACTGATGCAAATAAGGAGAATTACTGACTCGCACCGTTAACACCTTTCTCTTGAGCGATTCGGGAAAAGAATTTTGCGAATTAAATTCTCCAACAACGCGCGGCCAAATTTTACGAATCCTATCCTGCTGCAGCCGCTCTTCCAAATGCAAACGTGTTAATAATTTTTGCATAGAGTCCGCTGCTGTTGCGACATCACCCGGAGCCCATTCCAAATCTTCACCCACCCCTTTTAAAGGTCGCTTCTCTAATAGAACTGTTTTGAAACGATAACGCGATTTCATTTTAAATCGTAGGACAAGCGTCTCGCTTGTCAAATATGCTCACACCGATAACCGAGATGGTTACCCTACAATAACTAAGACCCGTTATTACCAATGGCTTCTACCGGACAACCTTCCATAGCCTCCTGACATTGTTTCTCTTCGTCAGGCGTTTCCGGTTGCTTATAAACGTAAGAATAACCCCCATCATCCTGGCGGGTAAAATTATTGGGTGCCGTTTCGCGACAAAGATCGCAATCGATACATTGATTATCGACATAAAATTTGCCTGCAACATTTTCAGGATATTTGTTTGCTAAATCCGCCATAGTTTATTTATTAATTATAGTTAAATCTTTTATTCGATCACACTATAAACAACTTAAAAGTGAGTGCAACTTTTTTTACTTTGGCATGATAAATTTAACTCAATCCCATAACACGATAGTAGCCTTAGCCACACCGCCCGGTCGCAGCGCCATTGCTGTGATTCGAGTGAGCGGCCCGCAAGCGCTTGCTTTCCTTACTTCCCTAACCTCGGTTAAAACCTTGACCTCACGACGAGCAACTTTGCTTCAACTGGCAACTCACGAAAAAAAACTCGACGAAGTTTTGGCAACCTATTTTCCACAGCCCCACTCTTATACAGGTGAAGATGTCATAGAAATTTCGTGTCATGGCAACCCTCTAATCGTTAACCACATTATCCAAGCTCTTTTACAACAAGGCGCTCGCTTAGCGCGCCCGGGCGAATTTACCCAACGCGCTTTTTGCAATGGCCGGATGGATTTAACCCAAGCCGAAAGCGTCATGGAACTTATCTCCGCTCACAGTGATGCTGCCATCCAATCCGCACTTGCTACCCGTGAAGGAAAACTTCGACAACAAATTGAAACTCTACGCAACGACCTTATCCACGCTCTGGCTCATCTCGAAGCTTACATCGATTTTCCCGATGAAGATATTTCTCCCAAAACCCATCAACAACTTCATCAACAACTTTCTCATCAAATTCAAACCATTAAAACACTCCTTGCCACCGCTCAATCAGGCAGATTAATTCGCGAAGGGATTCGCACCGCTCTGGTTGGTCTGCCTAACGCCGGCAAATCCAGCCTCTTGAATACGCTTGTGGAAAAAGAAAGAGCCATCGTCACAGAAATTCCTGGAACCACTCGCGACACCATCGAAGAATGGATTCAAATCCATGGCATTCCCTTTCATCTCATCGACACCGCGGGAATTCGTGAAGCCACAGAAAGAATCGAACAAGAAGGCATCCGCCGCAGTCGACAAGCATTGGAAAGCGCTGAAATCATTTTACACATCATCGACCTTTCCGAACCCTGGTCGAAAGAAAATGAAGAACTCTCTAGTGCCTATGATGCCAAGCGAGTTATCCTCATTGGCAATAAAAGCGACCTACCAGAACATCCTACCGTTTTGACCCAAAAACTATCTCTTCTCAAAATTTCGGCCAAAACTGGAGAGGGCCTTACCATATTAAAAGAAAAACTTTTCCAAAAATCCGAAGTCACACTTTCAGAAAACGAAGTCACGATTAATCTGCGCCATCACGATTGCCTGATGCGAGCGCTGCCCCCTTTACAACGCGCAGTCGAAGGACTCCACAAACAACTCGCTCCCGAATTGATTTCCATTGAACTTCGCGATGCTCTTGCTGCTTTGACGGAAATTATCGGAGTCACCTCCAACGAAGAAATTCTCGATCAACTCTTCCAGACCTTTTGTTTAGGAAAATAACCATGCAAACAACGGAAAAAATTACTCTAACCTTCCATCTGCACGGTCCACTTCGCAAAATTGGCGATAAAATCCCACTACAATTCCCTCAAGGAATTTCCACCGCGGAAGCGCTAGCTAATTTTTTCACCCATTACCCCAAATTTGCCGATTGGCAAAACGTCACCCGTTGCGCGATGGATATGGAATATTTATCAACTAATCACCAATTTGAAACTAACGTTGAAATCCATCTCATTCCACCAGTGAGTGGGGGGTAATTTTTAAACAGCTTTAATAAGGCTGAGGGCCGACATCTTCTGGTCCCTCATAAACTGGTGTCGTAGACTCTATAAACTTAAATTCCTTATTTAGCGCCTCCAGCTTTTGTTCATATCGCTGATTAATTTCGTCCGGAGTAAGCGATTTACCGGTTTCATCCTTGCCCTGGATTTGCTCTAATCTCCATTGCACTTGTAAATACGTCACGCTATCAGAAAATGTGAGTCTCTTAGCCGCAGTAAATTCGCGATAATCGTCCCACACCTTAAGTTCCTGCAAAGCCTCTTCCTGGCTCATATTTTTGATTCGGTCTGGCACTTGATCAGCAAAAGTATTACGTAATGAAGCTATAAATGAACCATATGTATGTGGCTCCACCCGTTGGCCTGCATTTCTTAAAATATCATCTATAATATTAAAAATGGGTTCTTTAACCCGGAGATCTTGTCGTCGCGATAATTCCATAAGGTTTGTTAATAAACTTTAGGAAATTATATTTGTCAAATTTATATTTTACAAATTAACCTTTGCGACTCGTTCGCCATGCTTTAGGCTAATTCCTTATTACTTATGATGTTACAATTTAGTTGGCAGTTTTTAATTGTTGTTTTGCTCATTGCGATCAGTGCATTTTTTGTCGCGGCTGAATTCGCTTTAGTTCGCATTCGTATTAGCCAAATCCGACCTCTTTTAAAAACAGGCGATTGGCGGGTTCGCATTACTTTGCGTGTTTTGAAAAACTTGGATCGAACTCTTTCGGCCACTCAAATCGGCATTACCTTAGCCAATCTCGCTTTGGGTTGGATAGGAGAACCTTTTGTAAGAGGATGGATCGAACCCTTACTCGCGTCTTTTTCCTTTTCGAGTCCAAAACTGCTGCATACTATTTCTATTACCATTTCTTTTATTGCCTTGCCCTTTATTCTCATCGTATTTGGTGAGTTAGTTCCAAAACTGATCGCCATCCAAAAACCCAAAGCTGTTTCATTTCTCATTTCTGGGCCTCTCATGCTTTTTTATTACCCTTTTAAACCCTTTATTTGGTTCCTTAATTTTTGTGCCAATGGGGTGATTCGTCTCTTAGGTTTTGAAAGTGTCGATAGCTCGGAACATAACTTTTCAGCCGACGAACTCGATTATGTTTTAACTCAAGCCTATCACACCCATCCTGGTGATGCGCTCATTAATAAAATCATGATTCGTTCCTTGCGCCTGCGGGACACTATCGCCTCTCAAGTCATGCTGCCTAAAGAACAAGTAACTGCTTTGTGGTTAGACAAACCCATCAAAGAAAATTTAAGAATCGCTCAAACCAGCGGCCATAGCCGATTTCCGGTGTGTGAAGGCAATTTGGACAACGTTAAGGGAATGATTCTTATCAAAGAATGGCTCTGGCAAATTCAAGCGTTGGGATCTGACACTCCTTTCCAACCTTTGATTCGTCCTGTTCTCACCTTTACCTCTAAAACCACCATTCCCACATTGCTAGAACTTTTTCGCTCCTCACGCAGTCACCTGGCCGTTGTGCTCAACGACAACAACGGCATGGCTGGTATTCTAACTATCGAAGATGCGCTGGAAGAAATTGTAGGAGAAATCCGCGATGAACTCGATATTGAAAAGGGGCCTATTTATAACCAAACCGAAACCTCCATCCTTGTCGATGCTAATCTCAACGTGCGCGAACTCCGAGCAGAAACGGGTTGGAACTTCGAATGGCAACCACGCGAAAAAGTCGGAGCTTGGATGATTCGTCACCTGGGTCGTCCTCCCAAAAAAGGGGAAACCGTTCGTATCGGCGAATTTCGAGTGTCAGCTCCTGAAATTCATTCACAAGGACCTCGCCGTGTTAGATTAGAACGCCTTTCCAAAGAGGAGCTCGAAGCTTTAGAAACGCAAGAGTTGGAACAAAACCAATAACAAACTGAACGTTATCTAAAACGCAATCAAAACAATTGCTGTAATCAAAGTCAACGCTGCAAGATTCAGCCAAAAACCAGCTCTAACCATGTGTTTCACTTCTACCCAACCACTCCCAAAAATAATAGCATTAGGCGGGGTGCCCACTGGCATCATAAAGGCACAACTCGCTGCTAAAGCAATAGCAATCATAAAGGGTAATGGATTATCGCCCAATCCTACCGCAAAAGAAGAAACAATTGGCAGCAACACAGCAACCGTCGCCGTGTTACTAGCTAATTCACTTAATAACAAAGCCATGCCCGCAAAGAAAATAAAAAGCAAAAAAGAGGGTAAAAATCGAAAATGATGAGTGATTTGACTTAGACCCACTGTTAGTTGAGAACTTTCAATGCTTGCTGCTAAACTCAACCCACCACCAAATAAAATTAACACTTCCCAAGGCACCGCTTGAAGAGCTTCTCTTGATAAAAGGAATTTTTTCTGTTTTAAATCCACCGGCCAAAGAAAAAGTGTAATCACCCCCATCAAAGCAATCACAGTATCTGAAAGTGAAGCAATCCAACTTCCCAAAACAGGTTTGAACAACCATAAAAAAACAACAATCCCTAAAACCGCCGCCACTGCTTTTTCCTCCTGGCGCACGGGCCCTAAATGAATAATTTGCTCACGGATATGCTCCCGCACTCCTATTATCTCTTCTTTACTTAAGGTAAAAACCCATCGCGTTAACAAAAAGTAAGCGAAAACGAGCAAGCAAACTGCCAACGGGAAACCAAACAACATCCATCGCCAAAAAGGAATCAAAATATGAAATTCTTTTTCAATAAAAGCCGCTGCCATCACATTGGGCGGTGTTCCAATCAAGGTCGCAACACCACCAATATTCGCCGCATAAGCAATGGATAACATCAACGCGATTGGCAAATAAATATCTCGAAATTCACCTTTTTCATTTTTGAGCAGATTTAATGTCGAAACTCCTATCGGATACATCATCATTGCCGTCGCCGTATTGCTCACCCACATACTTAAAAAAGCGGTTGCCACCATAAATCCTCCCACCAAAGCCGCGGGTTTAGTTCCCGTTCTCATAATGAGACTTAATGCCAAACGCTCATGTAATCCCCATCGCTGCATCGCTTGCGCCATTAAAAAACCGCTTAAAAAAAGAAATATTAAAGGATCACCATAATCCGAAGCCGTCTGCGCTACTGTTCTTACTCCCAAGAGCGGCATCAAAACCAAAGGCAACAAAGCCGTGACTGCTAAAGGCACTATTTCCAACATCCACCATATTGCCATCCAAAGACCCACTCCCAAGGTGTGCCATGCTTCCAAAGAAAAATTTTGCGGCGGTGGCAGAATAAGCGTTAACAAAAAACTCAAAAGACCTAAAAATAGACCAAGAAACCAAATGCTATTTCGAGGTGAAGGCTCTTTTTTATTCACGATTTAGCTCATTAAATTTGATTTCTTAATAAAGAAAAATGATTTAGTTTATTTAATTTTTAATTATTAGCGATTAGCATTAGCTAATTCTTAATTCATTCTACTTACCTCAAAAATGCGCGATACAGGGTTCGAACCTGTGACCCCCACCGTGTCAAGGTGATGCTCTACCACTGAGCTAACCGCGCGAGCAAACTTCTATTATTATGAATTGACGTAACATTCGTGCAAGATATTTGTTACATAGCTCATTTGCATCTTTAAAAAAGATATTTATCTTTAAACTATGATCAAAACTCTATTGATGTGTTTTGTCTTAATCATCGGCCTAAGCGCTTGTTCTACGGCTTCTAAAAATAAAAATTACGACTCGAAAAAATCCAACATAAACGAAGCTTACACGATTCTCTATGAAATAACTTCCAAACAAAAAGATTTGGATAAAATTAGTGTCCTAAAAGATATTTCACCCGCGGTGAATCCACTACTCAAAGACATTTCAAAAGCTTCGGAAAAATTAGCTAAAACCCTCGATAACTGGACAAAACAAAATGAAATTCAAAACAATCTTAAATCTTTGCCTGCGTTCGAAAAACAAACACGTAAAGAAATTGAATTTAATACCACCAAAAAAATCTTAGTAAGCAGTGGTAATTCTTTAGAAAAACTTTTGCTACTCAAACAGAATGAAGCCTTGAATTATCAATCCCATTTGTGTCAGTGGATCAGTCAAAACGAAAAAAATAATTATCGCCAACAAACACTACAAGATTTTAAAAAACGTTTTGAAAAATTAAATCAGCGCGCCTTCGACCTACTATCACTAAACCAATAAAGCCATGGCTAACCATGGCTTGATTCGATTAAAGCTTAACGCTTTTTTAAACATCATAATATAAGAAAAATTCGTAAGGATGCGGACGCATACGAATCGCATCATAATTTTTCTTCTGCATATCCATCATCGCTTCCAACATATCACGTGTAAAAACGTCGCCTTTCAATAAAAACTCATGATCTTGTTCCAACGCTTCCACAGCGCCCAATAAAGAATCAGGAGCACAAGGCACCTTAGCCAATTCTTCCGGTGGCAATTCATAAAGATTTTTATCAAATGGATCACCCGGATGAATACGATTTTGAATCCCATCCAAACCCGCCATCATCATCGCAGCGCAACATAAATAAATATTAGCCGCAGGATCTGGCGTGCGAAATTCCACGCGCACCGCTTTCGGACTCGCCGAATAAGTCGGAATACGAATAGCTGCAGAACGATTACGCGCGCTGTAAGCAAAATTTACGGGCGCTTCATAACCTGGCACCAATCGTTTGAAACTATTGGTTGTCGGATTGGTAATCGCCGTCAAAGCTCGTGCGTGCTTAATAATTCCACCAATATAAAATAAAGCCATCTCGCTCAAATTGGCATAGCCTTTTCCAGCAAAGAGAGGCTTGCCACCCTTCCACAAGGATTGATGCACATGCATGCCCGAACCATTATCGCCAAAAAGTGGTTTCGGCATAAAAGTCACTGTCTTACCGTATTTTTTACAGATGTTACGCACCACATATTTGTAGAGCTGCATATCATCACCAACGTTCACCAACGAATTAAAGCGAATATCAATTTCCGCCTGACCCGCTGTAGCCACTTCGTGATGTTGACGCTCCACTTCCACACCCAATTCGCCCAACAATAAAGTGATTTCATTACGAAGATCCTGTTGCGTGTCAGCGGGGGCTACGGGTAAATAACCTTCCTTATGACGAATTTTATAACCTAAATTGGGTTGCTCATCGCGACCGGTATTCCAAATCGCTTCAACCGAATCGACTGAATAATAAGAACCGTTAGATTTATTTTCATAACGCACATCATCGAAAATAAAAAACTCCGCTTCCGGTCCAAAATAAGCCGTGTCCGCTAAGCCCGTACTGTTAAGATAAGCCTCAGCACGCTGAGCAATTCCACGCGGATCGCGATTGTAACTTTCACGCGTAATCGGATCCACTACCGTACAAACTAAACTCAGAGTCGGCTCCACATTAAACGGATCAATGATCGCAGTCTTAGGATCAGGCACCACTAACATGTCCGAAGAGTTGATCGCTCTCCAACCTCGAATGGAAGACCCATCAAAACCTAAACCTTCCGTGAACAAATCTTCATTGAGCTCCAATAAAGTTGTCGTGAAATGCTGCCAAGTGCCCTGGATATCGCAAAATTTAAAATCGACGAGTCGCACTCCGTGTTGTTTCGCAAACGAGATAACCTCTTTGCCATCTTTCGCTTTAATATATCTTTTTTCCATAATTTTTTTTAACATTAAATTGCTTTATCACCATGTTCGCCTGTGCGAATACGAATGACATCTTCCAAATTCATAATGAAAATTTTTCCATCCCCAATCTTGCCCGTCTTAGCGCTCTTCAAAATCGCTTCCACTGCACCCTCTACCAAACCATCTTCCAACACCACTTCCAACTTAAGCTTAGGCAAAAAATCCACTGTATATTCACTGCCACGATAAATTTCTGTATGCCCCTTTTGCCGACCAAACCCTTTTACTTCAGTCACAGTCAACCCTTCCACACCTACCGCAGAAAGCGCTTCCTTGACTTCTTCTAGCTTAAAAGGCTTAATAATCGCTTCGATTTTTTTCATAATAATTCCAAGATTTGTAGTTATAGCAAATATCGTGCCAACCTTACCTAAATTATTTTTCCCTGCCAAACTAAATTTAACTTAAATCATAAAGATTAAAAATAGTCAAAAATTTGTATATTTTTATACTAAAATTGATAAAAGTTATTCATTAAGCTTCAAAATTAACTCATTTCTTAACTTTTCCAAATCAAAAGGAGGCCGAATTGGCTGGCGAATCACCATCACAGATCGACCAAAAGGCAGTGAGATTCTCAAACGATCCCACGTATTCAACTCAACTCTACCTTTCAACTTAAAATCAAATGGCACCACCTCCACACCCGACCATTCTGCCAATTTAAGAATCCCCTCTTGCAAATGATAACGCGGACCACGCGGACCATCCGGCGTGATAACAACAGAATTTCCAGCTCGCAACTGCTTCAACAATTCCCTCAACGCTTCCTCACCCCCTCGAGATTTGGAACCACGAATCGCCTCAATCCCAAACTCCCCCATCGTCGTTGCTAATATTTCTCCATCACCACTCGCGCTAATCAACGCATAAAGTTTACCTATCCTATTACCAATCCGCTCATACCAATTCGGAGCGCTTGCGAGCCGATTATGCCAGGCAACCCAAATTCTTGGCTTAGGCCCTTCGTCCAAAACATGCCACGGATCCTCCAACCGATAACGTAGCGTCACCCCCATTAATCTCAAGCATCGCGCTGCCCAGCGCCCGTGACGTCGTCGCTTCAAAATTTTTTCCTGCGATTCTTTTGGACTGTAACGCATGCCCCCCAAGTAAAAACCAAAAGCAAAATTCGTCAAAAGGAATTATTTTTAAGCTATCAGCTTCAGTCGTTAGCTATCAGTATTTCCCCAATTCTTGATTTCACTCAGAAAAACTATTCTCCGGAATTTGAATCGCCTGCTCCTCCGTCGTAAATCGTATAAAATGTCGCCCCGCAGGCCGACGATTTCCCGACTCACCCACTCCGCCAAAAGGCAAAGTCGAGGGAGAAAAAGTTGTTGCCAAATTCGCGTAGAGATTTCCCACATTCAACGCATCCGCAAATTGACGAAAAACTTTTTCTGATTGGGTAAAAATAGAAGCCGTTAAACCGAAAGGCGTCGTCTCATGCATAGCAATAGCATCGGCCACATCCGCAACTTCATACACCTCAGCGATGGGCGCAAAAACTTCTTCACAATGCAAAGCGGATTTTAAACCCTTATTCCGATCCCTCCACAGCCAAACCGCTGGCCTCACATAATAACCCGGCTTCCCATCCACCACCTTTTCCACCGCCCCCTTCACCAACCATTCGCCATCTTTATTTAAACTCAAAACTTTTTCAAACCGTTGATGTGCTTTCTCATTAATTACCGGACCCAAAATAGTCTCCTCTTTCATGGGATCGCCAGGCTGATATTTTTTCAACACCTCCACCAGTGCTTCATAAAAAGGTTTCGCTACTTTTTGATTTACCAAAATACGACTCGTTGCATTACAACGCTGCCCCGCCGTTAAACAAATCCCTTCCGCCGCTGCCTGCGCCGCAGTAACAACATCCGCATCCTCACACACGATCAACGCATTTTTCCCGCCCAATTCCAAAGCCAAATGCTTCGAAAAATCTTCCGCCAAAGCTCGTGACAATATCTTCCCAACTGTAACAGAACCCGTAAAATTCACCGACCGTACCAACGGATGCAAACAAAGTGCCATACTTTCTTCCGCTCCGCCTTGAATCAACTGAAAAACGCCCGGCGGCAAAATCGACTCAAACACCTTTCCATATCGCTCCGCCACCACCGCGGCCACAGGTGAAGGCTTCAACAAAACCGGATTGCCAGCCAACAAATGCGGAACCGCAGCACCATTCGGCAGATGTAAAGGAAAATTAAATGGCCCAATCACCGCCGCCGGCCCCTGAGCACGCCGCACAATTTTGGCCGGATGCGGCCCCTCATGCACATCCTCCGGCTTCAACCACCGCTGCGCATCGTCAATACTCAAATCAAACTTCATCAGAACGGCACCCATCTCACTACGCGATTCTTTTAACGGCTTGCCCGTTTCCAAAGCAATCCCTCGCGCCAATTCCTCTTCGATCTCTTTTAGGCCTGTCTGAATTTTTCGAACATAATCCATTCGTTTTTCCAACGGCAGATGCGCCCACGACACAGCCGCCTCATGCGCCCTTTGCACACAACTCTCCACATTCGAAACACACACCTCCGGCAACTCAATACGCGTGTCACCCGGACTCCGATTTTTCCAACACGTTAATTTCATATTTTTATTTTACCGCAGAGATCGCAGAGAACACAGAGAAAATTAAAAATTGAAAACTTAATATCTAAACATTTAAATATTTTTTTAATCCACTACCTTAATTTTTTTACTCCGCGACCTCGGCGCCCTCCGCGGTTAATCAATAAACTTCCGAGCAAGCAAGAAACGTATTCACATGAACCTCTACCACTTTCGAAACATCTTTCGTATAACCTCCAGCCAAAACCCAAGCCAAAGGAATTCCCCGCTCTTTAGCAAATTGGAAAACCCTTTTATCTCGCTCCCTCAAATCCGCCGCGCCTAGATTTAAAGGCGAATAAGGATCATCCCTCAAAGGATCTGCCCCAGCTTGATACAAAATTAGGTCAATTTCATTAAACTTTAACATTAAAGATGTCCCTTTTTCCAAACATTTTAAATATTCCTCACCATCAGCTCCATTTTTCACTGGAATGGAAAAATGATTTATCCCATCCTCATGACGCATAGGTTCAACTTCTCGATAAGCTTTATTGTTAAAGTAATCATTTCCATACACGGAAATTGCCAAAAAATCTGTTCTTGATGCCACTAAATTTGCCGTTCCATTGCCATAATGAAGATCCAAATCTAATATCGCCGCATGTTTAATTAACCCTTCCTCCTTCAAAGCATCCAAGGCAACAATCAAACCATTAAACGTGCAAAATCCTTCACCGTGATCAGCATGAGAATGATGAAACCCACTAGCCAAATTTCCCGCAATCCCATCCTTCAAAGCTGCCCTCCCAGCCGCAAGACAACCACCATTAGTTAAACACACCGCAGGAAATAATTTTTCTGACCAAGAAAACTTCTGGGATTCCGCCAAAGTCCTCGGTTCACCTGCGCGAATCGCCCGCACATAATCAGGCGTGTGCACTCGCAACAAATCTTTCTCAGAAATAGGATCAGGCTTCAAAAGTTTAGCGCGCGGATGCTGACCCAACTTCTCAGCCACCAAACCAAACTTCCTCATCGGCATAATATGATCCTCACCAATCGGCGCCGCATAACCCTCATGATAAAACAATGAAATCATAAATTCTCTAGCACAGGCGATATCAAAGCCACGGTTTCATGAGCTGCCGGCAATCGTTTTATATGCTCCCATAAAGGTTCCATATCCTTTTCTCGAAATTCTACCGAATACATATGATATAACGATTCTATCAAACTTCTTAACTCCTCACCACTTATCACCTGCTCTAACTCACGCCCCACTCGCCTTACCATCAAACACAAAGGAACCGGTTGCAAATAGGAGGCATCAATTTGTTCTGAAGAACGAAAGTCGGGCTGCCAATAATCAATTTTGGGATCCACCATTTTGTAGCCTGCCTTTGCATAAGCCTTCAACCGAATCACACGATCCAATTTCGTTTCATCCCACGCCTCCATTTCTCCCACCAACGTAATCGGTCGTTCAGATAAGCCCGCTTTTTTCAAACATTCCCGTGCCGTTTGTAGTGGCAACGTTCGCAACCAACCCGCCACACCAGAACGTCGCCACTTTTCTTCAACTAATACATGCGACAGATGAACCACGACCTGAGGAGCACTCAACTTCTCACAAACAATAGCGGTATGATCTCGAACTGCCATAAACTCTTTTTTACCAGCCTGCTCCCAGAAAAAAACCATCATCTGATACAATAAATGGCACCCCCGAAAACTTTGCCTGGGATCCCATCGCATTCTACGCGCCAACGTTTCCCGAGTTTCCACTTCATTGCGATGACCAAACTCCTGCCATAATTTTTCATAAGCCAACTCAAAAACAGGATCAGCATCAGATTCAACACGGTGCAATCTTAATCCAGACCAATCACTTTCCAAAACACGTCGATCACCCGGCGCCAAATCTTTAGGAATTAAAAAATCGGGTAACATGTTATTTTTTAGTAACATATTTTTTATAGAAAAAAAGGCAACTCCGAAAGCATTCGGAGTTGCCAATACTATAATCTTTTCAAAAAAAGATTATTTGCGACATTGACACTGACACTCGTTTTTCTTGCAATTATCAGTGCTACAATTTTTTTCGCACTTGCAAGAACAGCAAGCTTTTTGTGGATTCGCAGCCATTAAATCATAGCTCGAAACAGTTGCCACAAATGCAATAATCATAATATAAATCATTTTTTTCATAATCATTTCTTTCTAAGTTTAAATTTTTATTTATTTCAACTAATAATAAAAAACTTAAACAATAGGAGGCCTCAACAAGGGGGGTTCTCGACGCGATTCAAAAAAAGCGTCTCCAGTTTCGAAGTTATGAAATTGTGTTGTAAAAAAATATTCCAACCACGTCTCTGAAAGAGCTAAAAGCAAACCTTGGCAAGAAGTGGAATTAGAACAGGTTTTACTCTTTTCTGCATTATGGCAACATTGATGTTCAGATTGAGCTTGGTTCTCACAACACTTACCGCAAGTTTGAAAAACTGTCGGAACAAAAGAAGAAAAAGTAACACCTAAAAAAGTAAGTAATAATAAATAACTCATTACTCTTTTTAGATTGGTAGAAACCATAAACTTAAACTTTAAAAAATTATTTTTACTACTCAATAATCTCAATAGTTTGATCCGGTTCAACGATCATTTGTGGTCTGCCTTGAAATTCACTTAATTTGCCCGTGACACGAATCTTTTTACCAACATAAGTTTCCAATTTTTCTTTAGAAAAAATTTCCTCATTCCCTTTTACCGGAAAAACCAAAGCCAAACTATTGCGATAACTCTCAGCAAAATTAAGATAACGAAGAGTTCCAGTTCGATTTTCTCCGTAATCCATAACTGTGCCTTCTACCATAACGGTAGCGCCTATTTTCTTTTTTAATTGAAGCAGATTTAAAGGATCCACTGAACTCGGCCTCTCCTCTTTTTGGCTTACTTCTTCTGGTGGAGGAGTGACAGGATTTGTCACTGGAGGCGGAACCGAAACTAGGTTAGTTGCAGTAACTTGATTCGTAGTTGCTAAAGGTTGAGTAGATTCCTTAGGACGCTTTAAAAACCAGATTGCGCCGCCGGCTAAAACTAAAACCACAGCAACAATGAGCACTATCAATCCCATAGGGGCGCTTTTTTTGAGTTCGATATCAACGTGGGATGTTTGACGACTCGAACTGGAAACGACATCACGAATCGTCGTTCGAATTGTTTCTATAGTCGGTCGATTTTCAGGTCGCACCGACAACATTTTCATAATGACATTAGAAAGCGCAGGCGGAATTTCAGGTCGCACCCCAATTAAAGGCGTCGCTTTTCCGCTCAAATGACCATGCATAACTTGCGCAATGGAATCGCCCGTGTAAGGGAAACGGCGTGCCAAACAAAAATAAAAAACGCAACCTAGAGAATAAATATCAGATCGGGCATCAATAGGTTGCCGCGACAACTGTTCAGGCGACATCGTGTAAATGGAACCCATGACACTTTGATCCTGATCGGACGTTTGCTCCTGAGGCGCTTCAACCGCTTTCGCTAGACCAAAATCCAGAATCTTAGCCGTGAACGATTGATCTTCATGAAATTGTAAAAAAATATTGGAAGGTTTCAAATCGCGATGCACCACTTGCTTAGCATGAGCAGCCGACAAACCACTTAACACTTGTCGCGCAAGTTGTTGAAAAAACGGAACGCTAATATGAAATTCAGTAACAACTTGATCCAATGTCTTCCCCTCCAACAATTCCATGACAACGAAAGGCCCTTCGGCATCGCTGCCAAAATCAAACAATGTGACAATGTTAGGATGGTGTAGACTAACAAGAATTTGAGTTTCCTGCCATAATGCACTCATCGCATCAGCATCCGCTTTCAAACGTTTTAAGGCAACCACGCGCCCCAATTGGTTATCCCAAGCGCGAAAGACTGAACCCTCGCCTCCTTCACCTAACGGTTCGAGAATCGAATAACGAGACTGGGTTCCTGTTTCTGAATTTTCTTCAGCCATTAATACAAATCTACTCGTTTCTTTATCTCATACTATGCTAACTTTGGCAATGAGACAAATGGTTTGTTAATTTCTCATGAATTTTGCGCTTTTTACCACCACTTTTTTCCCAATTGTCGGGGGGGCTGAAAAACAATTGGATTTATTAGCTCGCGGCCTTTTAGCGCGTGGCCATTCGCCACTCGTGATTGCACCTTGGGTGTCCGGAAAAAATAATGAAATAAAAACGCCCTATCCGATTTATCGCTATCCTCGGATTCGTTCCAAACGGTGGGGACTTCGATGGCACGCGCGATTTCTTTCTCAATTACATAAAAAGCATGCTTTTGACTGGATCCATTCTCAAGGCGCATATCCCGCTGGCTATATGGCAAGCGCATTTGCCAAACGACATTCCGTGCCTTTAATTATTCGCGCGTATGGCGGTGACGTATTACCCGGAGAAGCTATCGCTTCCTCCTGGTGGTTAAATCGTCGCTTAAAAAAAACCACAGCAAGCGCCAAAATTTTAATCGCACAAAATCATGAATTGAAAGAATTGCTTAGTCAGCTCAGTGGCAACCCCAACCATGTCTTTCAATTAGCCAATGGCGTTGAAATTGAATTATACGCTAAAGAAATTTTACCCAACCCTTATTGTGACGAAGCGCCTTTTGCTCTTACCCTTAGCAATTTTTACCCAAAAAAAGGATTGGATATTTTAATTCGAGCCTGGGCACAAGTGGTCAAGCAATTGCCACAAGCCAAATTAAAAATCGCGGGCCATGGTCCCGATGAAATCAAATTAAAAAATCTAATTCACGAACTTTGTGTAGATGATGTCGTCACCATTCACGGCCAAGTTCGAAGCGAAGACAAAATTCAGCTTTTGCAAGCCAGCCAACTTTATATTAGCAGCGCCCGACGCGAACCTTTTTCGAATGCCCTTCTGGAAGCCATCGCAGCCGGCAATCGCGTGGTGGCAACGCGCACGGGCGGTTCGATTGAAATTGTGCAAAAAACGCAAAGCGGCGTTTTAGTGGAACCTAGTGATGAAACGGCTTTGGCAAACGCTATCATTCAAAGTTTTCCACAAGCTCGACCCCTTTTAACTTTCGAGCAGCGCTACGAGCGTATCGCTTGTTATTCCGTAGAAGCCATGATAGACAATTATTTAGCGTTATTAAAATAATATGAATCGAGTCGGTATAGGTTATGATGTGCATGCATTAGTGGAAGGCAGACCCTGCATTCTAGGCGGGGTAACTCTCGCGCATGACAAAGGATTGGAAGGTCATTCAGATGCTGATGTTTTGATTCACGCGATTGCTGATGCCATCTTGGGGGCTTTAGGCGAAGGTGACATCGGAAAACATTTTCCGAATTCCGATGCTCGATGGAAAAATGTTTCCAGCCTTGTCTTTCTCGAAAAAATTCAAGAAATGTTACAAACTCAAAAAATGGTGTTAATAAATGTAGACGCCACCATTATTGCTGAAGCACCGAAAGTTTTGCCTCACACTGAAGCCATGAAGGAAAAGTTAGCTCGCGCGCTTGCGATTGAACCGCGGCAAATTAATCTAAAAGCAACCACCAATGAAAAAATGGGATTTTTGGGTCGAGGCGAAGGTATTGCGGCTTTGGCTATCGCCAGTGTCATGCCACGTTAGTTTTTCCTCATGAAAGCGCCCCAGTTTTACAACACGTTGTCGCGCCAAATCGAATTATTGCCTTTTTCTGCAGGAGACGAAATCAAACTCTATACGTGCGGTCCTACTGTTTATGATTACGCGCACATTGGAAACTTTCGCGCCTATATTTTTGAAGATCTTTTGCAACGATTTTTGGAAGTAACGGGTTATCGGGTCAAACGTGTGATGAATTTTACGGATGTGGACGACAAAACCATTCGCAATTCACGCAAGCAAGGCATCCCTCTTTCTGAGTTCACTGCCCTTTATAAAAAAGCATTTTTGGAAGATTTAAAAACTTTGCGTATCCAAATGCCAAGTCATATGCCAAGCGCTACAGATTTTATTCCGCAAATGATTCAGATGATCCAAGCGTTGGAACAAAAGGGCATCGCTTATCAAGCGGAAGATGGCTCCGTTTATTACCGGATTTCAAAATTTTCAGATTATGGAAAATTAGCGCATCTCGATTTAGAAACGTTACGACCCTCAGGACGGATTAATTCAGATGAATACGAAAAAGAAAATCTCGGGGACTTCGCGCTATGGAAAGCCGTCACTCCAGAAGATGGCGAGGTAGGATGGGAATCGCCCTGGGGACGAGGGCGACCAGGGTGGCACATCGAATGTTCCGCAATGGCGACTGCTTTATTAGGAGAAACAATTGATATTCATTGCGGCGGCATTGATAATATTTTTCCTCATCACGAAGCAGAAATTGCACAAAGCGAAGCGTGCAGTGGTCACCGCTTTGTAAAACTTTGGATGCATTGCGAGCATCTACGAGTCAATAATCAAAAAATGGCTAAATCGCTTGGCAATTTTTATACCTTGCGCGATTTGTTGGAGAAAGGTTTTACAGGAGATCAAGTTCGTTACGCTTTGCTTTCAGTGCATTATCGTATTCCTCTCAATTTTACTTTGGAAGGATTAGAAGCAAGCAAACAAGCTTTAACACGCATTGATGAATGGAAAAAACGTCTACTTTCGTTAAATTTTGATCGATCAGAAAAAGTGGAAGCGGCTTCCTGGCAAAAAAAATTTGTGGAAGCCTTAGCTGATGATCTTAATATTTCTAAAGCTTTAGCTGTGCTATTTGACGTCATTCGCGAAACTCATCGCGCCATGGATCAAAATTCACTCTCTCAACAAGAAGCCGATACGCATTGGAAAGCCTGGGAAACCATTAATCAAATTTTAGCCATCGAAACAACAACTGGAACAACAACCATTCCTGAATCCGTCCAAAAACTTTTAGAAGAACGAAAGTTGGCGCGTGAAAAAAAGGACTTTAAACAATCAGATCTATTGCGAGAAAAGATGAAAACCTTGGGCTGGACGGTAAAAGACACACCGCAAGGTCAAGAACTCCGAGCTCTTTGAATGATTTTCGTGAAATGGAAAAGGCCTCTTTCGGGAGAGGCCTTTTGCGAAGAATGAGGAGAATTTGGAATCGTGAAATTATTTTGCCACTTTTTTGATGTTAAGCTTATCGATGCGATACAACACAATGCGTCGCGTCGTGCCTAATAAAGAAGCCGCTTTATTGATATTGCCATTAGCACGCGTCAATGCGTTAACAATGATTTCTCGTTCAAAGGCGTTAACCGTCTCTTCAAAATTATTAGTATAGGTATCAATACGACCTCGATGACCTGGCGCCAAAAGCTCTTTAGGCAAGTGCTCTTCACGAATACAAGTTTCTTGACTGTAAACTACCAAGAGGCGCTCCATCATACTGCGCAATTCTCGAATATTGCCTGGCCATTGATATTTGCGCATTAAATCTAAAGCTTCTGGAGCAATATCCTTAACTTCGGCATACATTGACCGACGCAGTTGATTTAAAAAGTGGTAAGCTAATAATGCCACATCCTCAGGACGTTCGCGTAAAGGTGGAAGATGAATAAATTTATTACCAATAAGATTCATTAATTCAGGTTTGAGAGAGGATTGAATTTGATCAGCAGTTTTGCTTGATGCCAAAATAATTCTTGCACCGATAGGCACTGAAAAAGAAGAGCCAATACGATTAAATTTTCGAGTCTCTAACAATTTCGCAATCTTTTCTTGAGTCGCAGGCGAAACTTGATCGATCTCATCCAAATAAACTGTGCCAGAACCCGCTAAATCAAAAGCGCCTCGTCCTGTGACTCCGTCTTGAACCGGACGCTGAGGCTCAAAACCAAAAAGTTCTGCTTCCAAAATAGAATCAGGCTGACCAAAACAACGTACGTAAATAAAAGGTTCCGATCTTTGCGCGCTCCAAGAATGAATTTGACGCGCTAAAAATTCCTTACCTGTACCACTTTCTCCCGTAATCCAAAGTGGCACACTCACCATTTCAGTTGAAGCATTCCTAGCATCGCTAATGGCTTTACGGAAAATGGGCGCCTCGCCCACTAAAGTATGCATGGAAAATTCCCGGTTCACTTCTTTTTGGAAAATTTCTCGGGCACGTGGAGTAATTGCAGCATCAATCGATTGAATAACCGTATGACGCAACTCATCCACATCAAAAGGCTTTCTAATATAGCCCACTGCTCCTAAACGCAGCGCTTGAGCCAAGGTTTTTTCCGAGCCCACGGCAGTCACCAAAATAACAGGCATTTCCGGATAAATCGCTTTAATATCACGCATCAAAGTTATACCATCCGTATCCGGCATAATCTGATCGAGAATAACAAGATCAATTCTCTGTTTAGAAAGAATATCCATTGCCTCACGCGCATTCGCTGCAACAGAAACCTCATACAACTTAAAGAAAATAGCTTTAATGGACTCGCGCGTTCCGAACTCGTCATCAACCGCTAAAATATGTTTCATAATTTTTGCTAGAATTTTGTTCTCTTTTGTTAAATTTATCTAAATTGGTTAATTAATAGCAATATGCGTATATTTTCCAAGGAATCAACCTGTTTTTAAAATTTTTTCCAAAAATTTTTCAACCTAGGACTTAAACACAGCTTTCCTGAGATTGCAACGGAAAATAAAGATGAAAACAGGTTCCCTGCTTCAATTCACTTTGCACCTCAATCGCACCCTGATGATCTTCCATGATCCCCATAACAATCGAAAGCCCCAAGCCATTTCCCTCTTGTTTCGTGGAATAAAAAGGTTCGAAAACTCTTTTCAACACTTTTGGCATCATACCATGCCCTGTATCTTGAATCGTCAAACAAATATAAGAGCGCATCGCTTCACCTTCTTTTGTTTCGGAATTCCTTGACACTCCAAGACGCTTTACCACCGCAGTCTGAATCCCCAAAACTCCTCCCTGTTTCATGGCTTCTTCTGCGTTAACTACCAAATTCATTAAAATTTGCTGAATTTTTTGTCGATCTCCTCGGATAAAATCCACTTCAGCCTCCAACTCCTTTCTCACCTTAATCTTTCGATGATTCAAATCGGGTTGATACAGAGCAAGAGTGGCCTCAATTACTTCATGCAAATGAAAAGAAACAAAAGAAATTGCAGACGGCCGTGCTAAATGAAGCAATTGACTCACAATTTGATCAATACGCCCTACCTCATGCCCAATTAAACGTGAAAATTTTTGTAAAAATTCCTCATCATTCATTCGTTCGGGTAACAGCTGTACAAACGTTTTAATTGCTACCAAGGGATTTTTAATCTCGTGCACCATGCTGGCCGAAAGCGCTCCCAAATTCGCAAGTCGATTAGCATGATGCAACTGCTTTTCCAAATTTTTCACCTGCGACACATCCTGAAATACTAACTGAGCCCCCAAAACTTTTCCCGTCTCATCATGAATGCAACGACACCCAAACTGAATAAACAACTCTACTTCTCCGCCTACACTCACTAAAATCTTGCTTTCTTGTAATTCCTCATCATGCGTCTGCATCAAGGCCTGATGCAAAGCCACACTCAACTCCTGAGGCAACCCCGCTAAAGAAGTAGGCATGTTCTCACCCTTATCCCACTGCATCAAACGACGCGCCTCCTGGTTGCAAACTAAAACAAATCCATGCGGATCTACAATAATTACCCCACTTCCCAACTGATCTAACAAAACCTCCAGTAGTTTCATGTGATAAACATTGCTTTGACGCAACTCCAAAGATAACAATGTCACCTCTAAAACCATCGCAAGTTGATTAGCCAAAACTTGCAATCCCATTTTTTCAAAGGAAAAATAAGACGATGATTGCCGAACTTTTCTCGGACCCAACAAAATAAGCCCTGCTAATTTCTCTTGAATAAACATACCCACCACCAAAGAAGCTTCAAACAATACCTCGCCATTTACCCCTTCCTTATCAGGCAGCAAATGATTAACCTGCTCATAATCCAATGGCTGCTTGTAAGCTTGCATCAACTGAGGCAAATCATCCGACAACTTCATCACCTCATTGGTCCAAGAATCAGGCGCACCAATTACACAACGACCCACCTCGCCATGAAATAAAAAAACTCTCACCCACTCCACTTTCATCTCTTCTTGAATTAGGCTCGCAAATCGATTCAAAGTTTCCTTGTTTCCCTGCGCGTGAAAAATAGCATGCGTCACCCGAGTAAAAGATCGCCATTGCCGTTGCAATATCTGACGCTCCGAACTCATCAACCCTAACCTGCGCCTCAATTCATTAATCGAATAAATCGCGAAAGCGGCCACTATAAAATAAATAAAACCATGCAACCCCCACGATAAATCCCTTAAATAATGAATCTCAAAAACATGAAAACCATATAAAAGCAATACGGTATAACTAGTGACGACACCCCACCCTGCTCTTTTTTTCAAGCTCTTTAACACTGGCTTATCCTTTTACCAAGAATTTACTTTAATTTACACACCCAATTACTACCCCACCGCTCAACTTCCGTAGGTTTTACTTATAACCTATTAGTACACCTAATAATATAGCCTAAAAAATAAAGAAGTTGCAAACTTTTTATTTTCCTTTAGCATTAAAGTCGTATGACTACTCTTTTTCCTATCGCTCTTGGCTTGCCTGCAGGCCCCGAATGGCTTGCCATTATTTTCGTCGTCCTACTGCTCTTTGGCGCCAAAAGACTTCCTGAACTCGCTCGTGGACTGGGCAGAAGTATTGGCGAATTCAAAAAAGCTAAAGATGAATTCACTAATGAAATAGAAAAAGCGAGCCAAATCGAAACCCGCAACTCTCCCAACACCGTTTCTACAACTCAACCTACGAATCCCCCCAAAACTTCCTAAAACTCCCGCGATCCATTAAACTCATTATACCAGCTAACGCCACGCAAAATACGCCCAAATCACGGATCATTTGATCCGCGCCGCGCCACCCCAAAAGTCGTCCATCCAAATTCAAGGCCAACGCCACTAAAAAACAACTACATCCCCATGCCGAACGTACAGCAAAAAACTCACCATGCCTTCCACTAGGAACATGAAATTGCAATCGCGCATCCATTGGCACAATCAATAACGCACTCGCTAATCCCACCAACACACACAACCCCATCACCCACTCCAAACTATGTGAAAAACTTAATCCATAAAAAACCATCCCCAACATCCCAAACATCAACATAGGCAATCCCTCATAATGCCCCACCCGAACAAACCGACCCGAAAGACCGATTCCCAATATCAACCCCACACCTGCACTCAACAATAAAAAGATCACCGCCACCAAATGCTCTTCCATCACAGGCTCGCGAAACCCCAACGCCATTACCCCTTCGGAAAAGTAATGCAAAACCACCCGCAAATGCGCCATATCCAAACTTTGCACCACATACTCCAAAACAAAAACCGCAAAAAGACCTGAAACAAACTGAATCCCACCATTTACCAAAAAAATTTGTCGCACCACTTTATCTCGCAAAACCTCCAAAAACGTATTACCTATCTCCGACCAACTCACTGCGCGATTCTCTGCTTGCATCGGTTTCAACTGTCCTTCAATGCGTCCCACTAAAATTGCTGAAGCCAAAAAACCTAAAGCCGTAATAATAAAACTGCTTTTCTCCCCAAAAATCGCTACCACAAACCCTACCCCTGAACCTACCAAACTTCCTACCACCCCAACCACCGTAATCAACGCATTAGCCGTCACCAACTGCCGCCCCTCCACCAACAACGGCACCGCCGCCTGACGCGCCGGAATAAAAACCCCATTCATCAACCCAGTCAAAGCCACAAACACCAACATCAATGCCGGCGACTTCCACGCCACCCACGCTCCCAGCATAATTAAAACCAAAACCACACGCGATAAATCCGCACCAATCATCACCCACTTACGATCCCAACGATCCACAGCACGCCCAATCCAAGGCGCCAAAACTACCGTCAACACCATTCCACAAAACAAAACCCGCGCGCTCTCCTTTCCCACCCCCATCCCTTGTTCCGGCGTCAACTGCAAAACTACATACAAAATTGCAAACTGATAAAAACGATCTCCAATCGAAGAAATAATCTGTCCCCACCACAACCGAAAAAAATTTCGATTTCTTAAGACCTCGCCGAAATTAGAACGCATCAACCTCATTTTTCTTTGCCTTACTCCTTACTCTGTGCCAAATACCAGATGAACACAATGCCATTCATGAAAACAACTCTCAAACCTATTACCAGCGATCAAGCAATCCAAAAACGAACTGGTAAAACCTGGCCCCAATGGTTCCAACTATTGGATAACGCAAACGCCCACCAACTCGATCACAAAAAAATCGTCGCGTTACTTAAAAAAGAATTTTCCCATTTAAATGGCTGGTGGCAACAAATGATCACCGTCACCTACGAACAAGCTCGCGACCTACGCAAAAAATATCAAACCTCGAAAGGTTACCAAATCAGCGTTAGCAAAACCTATCCTCTAGCACCCTCGAAACTCTACCAAATCTGGCAAGACAAAAACCGCAAAACCTGGCTCCCTCATCCCTTCAC
Organism: Verrucomicrobiia bacterium; assembly: GCA_019694135.1. Lineage (NCBI taxonomy): Bacteria > Pseudomonadati > Verrucomicrobiota > Verrucomicrobiia > Verrucomicrobiia bacterium. Next base: position 221,854 of record JAIBCM010000001.1, read on the forward strand.
CATCCGAAAAGCCACACGCAATAAAACCCTCCGCATCACTTGGGAACAGGATCAAACCCATCTCGATGTCCAACTCTATTCCAAAAATAAAAACAAAACTCAACTTACCGTCCAACATCGCAAACTCAAAACTGCAGCTTCAGCCAATCGCATGAAAAAATTTTGGTCTCACAACCTAAAGCAACTGGCTAAAGCTCTCGAAACATCTAAAATAAATAAAACAGATTAAGCACTAGCGTGTGCTGCTGATTATTATCATTACCCAAAACACTTTCCTGTCCACGGCTCGAAACCATATCAGCTCGATACTCTAACCGACATCCTACATTCCTCCAAAAATCAAAACCCGCAGTTAATGTCGCGGAATAAAGATCCGTTTGACTGACATAAACCTCATTTTTATCTTTGGAAATATTTTTCCCTTCTTTTATCACACCATCTACAAAACCAAGCGTTCCATCATCAGCATGCAAATATTCCAAGCGTCCTGCCAAACTAAACCATGAATTAAATTGATATTTGCTATATAGACCAACACCCCACGCAGTCGCGCCATTTTTATCAAGACCCACATTTCCATAATGAACTCCATGTCCTTCATGTTCGTGCGACTCCGATAACTTCACATGCTTCAAATTATCATCCACCGAAACGAGGATAGTGTTGAAACCCAAAAGCCAACGATCTTTAGAACATTTTGGCAACCATTGTCCTTGCAACGTAAAAGCCCACAACGCACCATTTTCCTGCAAATGAGTCGTATGACCATCCCTGTGAATATGGTCCGAATGATCAGCCGTATCGACGCGACTAAAAGGCAATTCACCCTCAGGCGAATAAGCCAACGCACCTCGCAACGATGCATTTTTCTCTAAATTTTGCAGCGTCATAGCGCCTGTGATTAACTTTGAAAAATCTGAGTCATCCAAAAATGCGCTATCAGAATTATGCCAACCATTCGCCAAACCTAAATCCAACGTCAGCCAATCCGTAGCGGGATAACTTATCACCAGACCTACATGCTCTCCTGGATCCAAATAATGTGCCAACAAACCATGCGTATAGTTAATATTATAAGGCCGATCGTGCGATTCATAACTCATTAACGAATGCCATTTACCCAAACTAAAATCCAAGCCACGCCCCACCGGAATACGAAACTGCACAATCGCCTCATGAACCGTGCTAAGAACATCAGCATGCCCGTGCTCATCAGTACCGCCATGATGCGATTCCACATCCTCCCCCCAATTCAGCGAAATGGCAAAACCTGCCGCCCACTTATTGTCTGCCGGCAACGCCTTCGACAACGTCAAATTAATTTGATTCAAATTAAAATCTTGTGAATCCTCGCCAGTTATCGCATTCGCCTCATCAAGATCACTAACACCACCTCCATTAAAGTTGTAAACATAAGAAACATCGACATATCCCCCCAACTTAATTCCCGGCTGCGATATCTCCGAATAAATCCCCTGATCCTCCAAATAAGTTTCCAATCGCCTAACTTTTTCAGCTTCTTCTTGAGTAACTGAAACTTGAGAAACATGACCCGGATTATGAGCCCAAGCGGAAATTCCCCACAACAAACCTACAGCAGTAAAAATATTTTTCTTCATTAAATTCCTAAATTAAATTTTTTATAACTCGCTAAAATCGATTCCTCTAAGGGTTTTAGCGAAGATCAAACCGCACACTTTCCGCGCACGATTCGTTCCGTTAATTTTGAACTGAGAATTAACTGATTAATTTAGGAGGCGGCGTGGCAGGAGCGTATTCCTCTGTATGCCACACCTTATTTTCATCCATCCGATTACCAAGGCACTCACGATGTGGCACCAACAATTTTTCTTCTAAAAAAGCAAATAAAGAAACTTTAACTTGAAAACTTTCCACATTGTAAGGGTTATCCTGCTGATGCTCCTTCTCGCGTGCCTCAGCAGCCTTACGACACAAAGAACAAGATTTTTTCCCACTAAAAGTTTGTTCCGCTTTACGCCATAAAGAATTTTGACCAGTCTGAATGATCACCATCTTACCCCATGCAACACCCTGAACAATACAATGATGCCCACCACTTAACAAAAATAATAAACTCCATAATAAAACGTGTCGGAAAAAGCATAAAAACATCGCCACCCTTCTTATAAAGAAATAAAAACTAGCGCAATAGAATTAAGCAATATCTGCATCTTTTAACAACTTTTGACAAACTTTGCCTGCCTCAAAATAAGTTTCAGCAAATGCTCGTGCCGCATGTGAATGCTCTGCATAATTCACGCTCACTTTTTTAATTGCATCAATCGCTTCTTCCATGGTGTCAAATTTCAAAACTCCTTTCCCCGAAGGCAAATGCTCGCTCCAACCCGTGTCCTGCACCACCACCGGGCGACCCAATGCTAAATAACACGCACTGCGACAACTGAACCACCCACTCCACGACTTCACATAACCATTTTTTGCAATACTCCACTCTGCCTTAGAATTACGCAAAAAATCGCGATAAGTTTGATAATCTGGCAACACTTGATCCGGCTCCAAAATTTTCCAACCTTTTTTTTCCAATTCTGATGTCGGCCTCCTCTGCCCCACGCCTTGTCCCATCGCAAGGACCATCCGCTCCGGACTTATTTTCTGCGGCAAATCCATAAACCGCAAAAACTCCATATCCTTTTGCCCATAGCTTTCGCCTTGAAATTCTTGGAGCTTATAACTCGCCCAATTCATCACCGTAGTAAAAGCGCCATAAGCTGGATGATTTTTATTTTCCTCTTTCGATTCCCAATATTCTAAAGCAATCGGCTGCACAGTTGGCTTCCAACGCAAACCCACCGTCGGCACGAAACAATTTTTCGCGCCAATATTTAATCCAAAAGAAAAATGATCCGTGTGCGCTCGAACACGATCCACATAATCTTTTTTCGTCCCCAACGCCAACCCAATATGCGTAAACATCGGATCGCCATCCAAAAATAATTTGTACGGAATGGAAGCCGTAACCTCTCTCAACCAACAAGCACCTGACACATTTGCCAACACATCTGATTCTCGAATGATTTTTTCCGCTTGCTGAACATCCGAAACCCCATGATAACTCCCATCCGCTTCATTGCGATAAATCCAGCGATCGCCCAACCCAAACTCGCTCATAATTCGAGAAAGATAATTTACATTATAAGAACAATCCGCAGAAGGCTCTTGCTTGATCGGATCATAAGCCCACGTTGCCGTGTCCTCCAAATACCAAACCTCATGACCCAATTTTTGGAATCCTAAAACATACTGCAAATAATCCCACGTCACCCCGCCAAACGCATATTGACCAATCAGACCCGTAACCAAAATTCGCATAACTATTTACCACACGAACCACGCGCAACCTCTTCACTCCTCAAAAAAGATAACGCTTTTTCATAACTTCGCTTCTCTAAAAAATGCGTCAACTGTGGGTCCCAATTTGTTTCTTTCACCAAACGATCTAATTTAGAAAGATGAGACAAACAATTTTCATGCTTGCGAATAGACTCCATCAACTCTTCCAAAACTCTTTTAAGTTCAATCCTTGAATCCATACTTTTTATCTTAATAAGATACAAAATTTTTACAAAATAGTCATTCCCTTTTAAAGTTTTGACTTTAAATTGATTTATTATGTTTCAAAAAATTTTTCATTCCATTTTTGTCTTAGCAATAAGCGGATTGCTTATCGCTGGTTGTGCTTCCACAGGACCCAAGAAACTAGGCGCTGTCGCGGAAAAAGATTATCGAGAAGTCCATGCAACTCCTCAAGAAGAACAACAAGGCGAAGCTATTTTTCAAGCCGTAAAACAAAAAGTGGGCACGAGCTCAGATAGCGCTAAGCAAGCCACTGTCCGACGCGTGATGAATCGACTCTTACGTGCTAATCCTAACGGCATTGATAGCTGGGAATTTGCCGTTATTCGCGATGCTTCTCCTAACGCTTTTGCCTTGCCCGGAGGCAAAGTCGGTGTGCACGAAGGCATGTTTCGCGTCGCCCAAACCGATACAGCTCTGGCCGCAGTGCTAAGTCACGAGATGGCTCATGTCGTTGCGCGTCATCACGCTCGCGCCCAAACCCAACGCGGCATCTTACAAGGTTTAGGTATGGCGCTGGGAGTTGCCGTGGGTGTGGCAGCGCCAGAATTTTCTAACCTTTCTTCTGGCCTTTATCAAAATATTGCCGTTTACGGATTTGCTCTCCCTTACAGCCGCTCCCACGAAATGGAAGCCGATCGCATGGGGCTACTTTTCATGGCCCGCGCGGGTTACGATCCTCGAGAAGCCGAAAAATTTTGGACTCGCATGCAACAGGTTTCCGAACATAATCAAATTCCTGATTTGCTTTCCACCCATCCCGCGGATGAAAAACGCATTGAACAAATCCGTTTAATCCTCCCCGAAGTCATGCCTTATTACCAAAAAACGCGCTCGAATTAAGAACCCGTTAAACACGCGAATCACACACAAAATTTGAAGGGAATTAAATTTAAACTTATACTAAACACTCCCTTTACACATGGACACCTTTGACTAAGCTTAAGGTCTATGTTTGTGAATCGGATAAAAACTAGCCTCAAACTTAGCCCGTTAGCTTTCTGCCTTCTTTTACCGATCACACTTTTTTCTGAACCGGCGCTTTCTTTTCGCCAACAATTGTATCGCACACTGCCACAAGCAGGCCTTACGGAAAATGATTTTACGTTCAAAAAAGATATCCTCCCAGATCCTAACCTCTCTCCTTTAGTAAAAACCTTACTGGATGATCCTCTACAACTGCCTGTTTTCGCAGAATCTTTAGAAAATAAGCTACAATTGCCTCCCTGGGAAAGCAGCTCTCTTTCTCCTGACTCTGTGTCGCTTCCTTTTGGCTTGCCTGCTCAATTTAAAAAAACTTTGTCACCTAAACTCGTGAAACCCTTGGCGCAACTACTCAATGAATTATGGCCTTGCCAAAAACAGTGGGAAGTTTTGTTTAACTCCATTTCTGAAACCAAAAAACAAAATGCTTTAGCCGCTTTTGCAGTAGAGAATTTTCACTTGGAAAAAAATCCGACGCAAAAAAAAATCTGGTCACAAACGATTAAAGATCAAAAAATTTCTCATCTCCTCGAACAAATCGATAAGCAGGAGCTAGAAGAAACTGATTTGATTCAACCGCAGCTCACTGCAGCTTTTTCTATTAATCCTGTTTTACTTCGCAAACAAAGTCGCGCACTTTTAATTGCCATTTACCATTTCACGCAAACGGTTAATCTTTTACTTGAGCAAGATCCCACTTTGGCCGATTTTGATATCTTGCGTTTTCGCACTCCACTCGGTCCACTTTATCTTGCGGGAAATGGCCCTCATCAACATGATAATGAAGCTGCTATTCTCATCGATTTTGGAGGCAATGACACTTATGTCGATTCCGGTTACGCTCAGGGCTTAGCCAATCAACCATTTCGATTAGTCATCGATTTGCAAGGTGACGATCTTTATCAAGGTCAAACGGCAAGCGGCATTTTTGGTGTCGGCATGGTTTGGGATGAATCTGGCGATGATCATTATTACAGTTTTAACGCTTCGTTAGGATGTGGCTTGTTTGGCGCGGGATTATTAGTCGATAGAGAAGGAGACGATTTTTACCGCGGCGACACTCTCTCTCAAGGAGCAGGAGTTTTTGGTTATGGATTGCTTCTAGATGAATCGGGCAACGATCGCTATCAAGTCGCATTACAAGGACAAGGTTTTGCCGGCGTCAATGGCCTGGGCATGTTGTTAGATTATGAAGGTGATGATTATTATAAAGCAGGCGGCAAATATCCTGATTATGATCGTTTCCCAAGTCGCACCCTTTCACTCAGCCAAGGCTTTAGTATGGGTTATCGCCCTTTTGCTCCAGGCGGACTTGGTATACTTTACGACCAATCCGGTAATGACCAATATTGGTGCGATGTTTTTGGACAAGGTTGTAGCTATTGGTATAGTTGCGGCGCATTAATCGATGAACAAGGCGACGATAGCTATGAATCCTATCAATATGCTCAAGGATCAGGCATCCATCTCAGTGCCGGTTTATTAAAAGATAAAGAAGGGAATGATCGCTACAAAAACGACAATGGACTAGCACAGGGTTGCGCTCATGATTTTGCCGTAGGCATGCTTTGGGATAGTCACGGCGATGATAATTATGAATCGTGCGACAGCTCACAAGGTTGCGCCATTAACAATGCTGTAGGCATTCTTTACGATCACGAAGGACACGATCGCTACTGGTTACGCAATAAAAAACAGGCTATTGGCCAAGGCTATGGCGGATTTTCTCCTCAACGGGGAATCGGTAGTATCGGTCTGCTATTTGATATTTTTGGAGATAACACATTTTCTCAATTTGATTCATCACAACCTTTTCTCACTCAAGGCAGATTAGGCCTTGCCATTCTTTGTGTTTCTAACTCTTTTAGCTCCAATTCCCATTCCATTTTTAATCCGTTCCAACTCGGTCAATTTAAACAGTCGCAACCCACAGGTCAAATTTTCAACACACACGATATTCTTAAAGCAGGCGGTGATCCAAAATTGGGCGGCTGGCTAAAAACCGCGACAAGCTACGGCGACACTTCTCAAAAAGTTAAAAAACGCAAACAAGCCAAGACAAAATTAAAAAAACTTCCTGCACGATCTTATCCTCAACTTATCCCCTGGGTTTTACGAAGCGATGTGATGGCACGTGTTTTACTGGATGAATTAATCTTAGAAAAACCGGACGATTGGTTGCCCCATCTACGACAAGCCATTCACTCTCCTTATGCGCCTATTCAAAATCTAGCGGCTTACTGGCTGGGAGAAAAAGGCACTTCACTGGATGTTTCACTTTTTTTTCCCTTGCTTCATAGTGATCTGACTCGTCCCAGCGCTTTACTAGCGCTTTCCAAACAAAAAACGATCTCATCTCAAACGGCAAAAAAAATTCTTCCTTACCTCAAAAGTAGTCGCGAACTGGAACGCACCCTAGCAGTAAAAATCATCGCTCAATCCGAACTCCTCAATCGACATCAAATTTTATTTTCATATTTTAATGATCCCGATTGGAATGTGCGCAAAGAAACACACGACGCCTTTCAGACTTTTCCTACAACCTGGAAACAATGGGCTAAACTCCATCAATCGCAACTAAACTCTCTGGGACGCTATTGGTTAAATCTTTCCTATGCCAAACACTAAAAACATCGTTCTCATCGGCATGATGGGAAGCGGCAAAAGCACAATCGGCTATCGCGCCGCGCAAGAATTGAATCTTACTTTTTACGATTTGGATAAAGAGATCGAAAAAAAGGCCCACTGCACAATCGCGGAAATTTTTCAACAAGAAGGTGAAGCGGCATTCCGAGAGCTGGAACATGAAATCTTGCAAGAACTTTTACAGAAAAACCTTTGTGTTATTGCTACAGGGGGAGGCACTTTTTGCGAAAAACGCAATCGCGATTTGTTAAAAAAATACTGCATTACTTTCTACCTGAACGCTTCGACAGAGACTTTGTTCGAACGCACGCGACACACTTCTCATCGTCCTTTACTCCAAACTGAAAATCCTTTGGCCACACTCAAAAATCTCATGCAAAAAAGACAGGCCTATTATGAGCAAGCCGACTATATCTTGAACGTCGAAAATTTAGCGCCCACTGAAATTGTCCAACAACTCATCTCACTTTATCGAACCACTTCCTAATTTTTTCACAGTTTCAATGAGCAACCGAGTCGGCGAATTCAATGTCAAAGTCGCTGTGGTCAAAACCTGATCAAAAGGAATCCATTGATAAGCCAATCCCTCATCATTTAACACAACATTTTTTTCGCACGTTTTAGCTGTGTAATTCATCAATAAAAAATGGGCCGGTTTAAAAAATTCCACACAATCAATACAATCTTGAGTGTGAATATAGCGAATCTCATCAATAAAAAGACCCGTTTCCTCTTTCACCTCACGAATTAAGGCTTCCTCAGCCGTTTCCCCTCGTTTGATTTTCCCTCCCGGAATACCCCATAAATTAGACCATTTATAAGTCTGAATCATGAGAACCTCATTTTTCTCATTAAAAATCAAAGCGCCCACCGTCGCAACAGGATGATCCACCTCATCCAATCGATGTCGCTTAAGGTAACCCAAAACCCCTGCCATATCATTAAAAAGAAGCTCAGGCTTCATCTTCTTCAATTTTTCCGCAGAATCGTAGCCCGTTAACACACCACAAGAAATCACCCCGGCATAATGCGCTGTTTCAATATCATGCTGCATATCCCCGACATAAAGCGTTTCGCGCACTTCCAACTGATGCTCCTCCAGTAAAGTCATAATGACCTGCCGTTTATCAATCGCATTAGTATAAGGATGTGTAAAATATTCCCTTACCTGGAGCGCCTCCGACTGTTTTTCCCAATATTCATGATGTACCGTGCTTAAGAGAAAAATCTTCATGTCTTGGCTTTGCGCATAATCCAAAACCTCTTTCGCAAAAGGCAATAAAGGAATCTCATCTTTCAACGAACCGAAGGCGCGATGATAATGAAAATCCAATTCTGGCAAGGTCGCCTGCGGCAAATATTCTTTATAAAATTCGGTAAACGGTAAATAAAATTTTTCTTTAAATTCTTCCTTAGACCAAATTGGGAATTGATAATGCAAAAAAATTTCATTCGTTGCCTTCCAAACCGGCTCCAAATCATCCACCACCGTGCCAGACCAATCTAAAATCAAATTTTTAATAGGCATATTTTCCTACTTAAGTAACGCTTTTCAATTCAGGTTGCAATGCCATGATTACAAATAATGAAAAAAATGCTCTTTTTTCGCGATTTTCAGGCTTTTTCAGGTGGCCACCTTAAAGTCTGGCACTATTTTAACCATGTCAACCACAGCTCAAACTGGAAACCTTATATTTATTTCACCCCTAATAGCATTTGGAATGAAACGAACCCCTGGCAAGAATCACGAGAGAACCTTATTGAATCACTGGATCAAATCAAGCCCGATGCCTTATTTTTAGCTGGTCTCGATTGGGAAATTTTAGATCAACTTTCCTTCACTTTAAAAAACTCTTTGCCTATTGTTAATTTAATTCAGCACACACGGCACTCTCATCTCTCTGATCCGCGCTTTCGATTTTTAAACCGTAAAGCAATTCGCATTTGTGTAAGTCCTGAAGTAAAAGAAGTCATCGAATCAACTCAGATAATACAAGGCCCCTGCTTTACCATTCCAAATGGTCTCGATTTTGACCAACTACCTCAACCTCTACCATCTGAAAAAAAAGATATCTCGCTTTGCATCGCTGCCTTAAAACAAGCACCACTAGGAATTCGTCTCAAAAAAAAATTAGAAAAAAATTTTCCTACGATCGAACTTTTAACACAACCGCTCAAACGAGAAATGTTTTTAAATTACCTCAATCGTTCGCAAATTACTTTGTTTTTACCGACTCAAGAAGAAGGTTTTTATTTGCCTGCTCTCGAAGGCATGAAATTACAAACCTTAGTCATTTGCCCGGATTGCGTTGGAAATCGCTCTTTTTGTCACGATACTAAAAACTGTTTTTCCCCTCCCTATCAAGAAGAAATCTTGGAAAGCTGCACTCTTCAAGCGTGCAACCTAACCCTCGAACAAAAAAATAAAATGCTTTCCCATGCTACTGCCACGGCTGCTCAATATGGCCTTGCTAAAGAGCGTGAGGTTTTTTTAAATATTCTAAACCAAATCCCTCAACTATGGAGCCAATTATGAACAACATTACCCTAACTGGAATTCCACGATCCGGCACTACCCTTACCTGTCATTTACTTAACAAAATTAACAATACTGTGGCCCTTCACGAACCTATTGATGTTTTTGAATTTTCTAAACTCAAGGAACCCAAGGCTATTTGTGATAGTATTGAAAAATTTTTTCTCGATACTCGTCAATCGATTCTTACCGAAGGCAAAGCCATTACCAAACATCACAATCAAAAAGTGCCCGATAACCCAATTGCCTCAGAAAAAAAAGGAAACGAACTTCGCCAAAGCATTGCCGAAAGAGGCGAAATCCCTATTGAAAAAAAATTAAACTCCGATTTTTATCTCATCATCAAACATCCTGCTGCTTTTACCGCTTTGTTGCCACACCTTAAAAAAAACTTTGCTTGTTTTGCTGTCATGCGTAATCCGCTTTCTGTACTTGCCTCTTGGAACAGCGTTAATCTTCCTGTGAACATAGGACATGCTCCTGCCGCTGAAGCGCTAAACACTGAACTGGCTCATGCTCTGAGCCAAAGAGAGGATTGTTTGGATCGACAACTCTTTCTCCTATCCTGGTTTTATGAACAATATGCAACCCATTTACCTCAAGAAGCTATTCTGCGCTATGAAGAAACTGTTTCCTCGCAAGGAAAGTCCTTAAAAAAAATAGTGCCCGAAGCTCAAAATCTCACTGAACTACTAAAAAGCAAAAATAAAAATCCTCTTTACGATTCGGAAATAATGAAAAAACTCGCCAACCGATTGCTCGCTACGCCTGGAGCTTATTGGGACTTCTACTCCAAAGAAAGTGTCGAAACTTTACTGCAACAATATTGATTTTTAATCTATGCCATTGCTTGCAACCCGCATTAATTTTTTAATCGTGGGCACTCAAAAGGGAGGCACTACTGCACTCGCTGATTTTCTCTCTCAGCACCCTGAAATTTGTTTAGCACCTCAAAAGGAGGTTCATTTTTTTGACTCACCTCAATTTCAAGATGCTACAACTGTCGAAGAATGGCAAAGGAACTATAGCAAGGCATTTCCCAACCACCAGAGTCAGACTTTAATCGGTGAGGCCACTCCCATCTATATGTATTGGCCTCAAATCGCACAACGCATTCATCGTTATAATCCTAACATAAAACTGATTTTTCTGCTGCGCGATCCCCTTCAACGCGCCATTTCTCATTATCGCATGGAACTTCAACGCGGCAACGAGACCTTATCATTCACCCAAGCATGCATTGCCGAGCCGTTTCGACTTTTTAAAGATCGCAATAATCTTTCAGAAACTTCTTCACTTCGACTCCATTCCTATTTACACAGAGGTTTTTATCGTAAACAAATCGAACGTTTTCGCCAATTTTTCCCTGACTCTCAAATCTTAATTCTCAAAAATGAAAGTTTACTTCAACAACACGAGCTAACATTAAAAAAAATTTATTATTTCCTAGGAATTAATGATACTGCTTTCATCCCCAAATCAAAAATTATTTTTTCTCACGATCAAGCAGTTTCCCTGAATCCTTTTTTCAAAAAAATACTGCAATTACTTTTGAAAAAAGAAATTGCTTATTACCAAACTTTTTAATCCTTTTTCTTGAGTTCTTGTTTTAAGTCCTGAAATTTAGCCATAACCTGATCTATAGAATGCCCCTTTTTTCTCTTTTTCAAACGCAACCTTTTCAGCAGCATCGCGCCTCCCACTCGATACTCCAAAGAATCCAAAAGTCGATCTGCCTCCTGATATAATGATTTAATCCACGATTCATTTTTTCTCAAAACACGTGCCAACTCTTTCTTTGAAGCACTATCCTTTTCTTGCAATTGACACAATTGACTCTCCAAACTTTCTCGAATCGAAGTCGTTTCCTCATAAAATTTTAACCACTCCCAAGAACATTCCGACAACTCGGCGAAAGAAATATCCATGATACTTTTTCTCTGCTCAAAATCTTGTCTTAAGCGAACCTGCTCGCTATTAAGAAGTCGCATCTGCGACTCATTGCTTTCGCGATGACGAAAAAGCGAGGGATCAATCAAACTCAATATTAATTTTTCTTCGGGCAATTTTAATTTCGAAAATCCTTCGTTTTGAAAAAAATGAAAAAGTTGATACACCACTTCAACCGGTTTACTTATCAATTCATCATGATAAACTAAAAAACAAGGCATTCGAGATAAGGCTAACACCATGTGTAGCCAGTAAAATTGCCATAGCGCCAATCCTACTGGCAAAGGCATGCCATTACGTTTTGCCAAAGATTGCGCCACTTGCAAAGGATCGCGATAAACAAACACCCCCACCGGTTTCGATAGCAAAGGTAACCACTCCCGCCACGTTAAACACAAACGTGGATCCTTAATAAAATACGCTGCATCACTTGGAAAACAGCCAAGAATCTCTTTCGCCCGTTCATAAAAAATTTCACGATCTTTTGTGTTCAATCGCTCCAGAGAAAAACGAGAAACCTTATCCCAACGAGACTCACAACCTTCTAACAAAAAGTCATTCAAAGCTACAATATCCTGACGTTCCCAGTAACCACGAGGGTTATCTTGATCAGCAGGCAACCCCTCCTCCGACTTTCCCCAACTTAACCCCAACAATTCCAAAATAGCGCCCAACACCGAAGTGCCCGAGCGATGCATGCCTAAAACCATTACTTGCATAGTTAATCCATTATCCAACCAAACGCCTTTCCTTCCAAGCCACAACGTTCAATTAAAGGCGCATAACGTTTTTGAAAATAGCTTCCAATTTCCGATAAATGGGCCGTAGCTTTTCGAATCATCGAAGCTGCATGCACGCGATAGCCTCCCACAAAATTGGGAAAAAGTCCGCCATGAAAGCCTTTTTCCAAAAGGCGAAGCCACAAATCATAATCCTCCCAGCCCATCACGGCTTGCGAAGCCAAATGGATTTGATATCCCTCGCATGCTAAAAGCGCTTCCTTTTTAAATAAAGCCATCGCATCAATATAAGGCTCCTGCAAAAGATGTTTTTCGTTCCATTCATAATGCGACAACAAACCGATCCCCTGTTTCTTATCGGAATCAAAACGCTGCAAAATTCCAAATCCAAAATTCCAATTTTTTTCTCTCACCCAACGATAAAGGTTTTCTAATCCTTTCGGAAAAACATAATTATCCGCATCCAAAATAAAAACATAAGGCGCGCGACTTAATTCAATTCCCAGATTTCGACTTGCGGCCAACCCCGTGTTAAAAACCTTTTTAACCAAAGCGCACGAAACTTTTGCCGTTTTCATCCAAGTAGAAACTCGTTCCACCCCTAAATCCTGTGAAGCATCGTCCACCACGATAATTTCTATTCCTGACAAAGTTGATTGATCCACACTTGTTAAACATGCTTCAATATAAGCCTCATAATTATAAAGCGTTACCACTACCGACAAAGTTGGCGCTACTGAATCAAAAACAGCATTCTTTTCAATTTCCCAACCTTGCAATCCTTGCAAAGCAGCTATACGACTTAACTTCTGTTGTAATAAAAAATGAAAACGTTGCGCCTGCAATTGATCGTGCGATTGCAACGATTCCGATAATTTATCCTGAAAATAATCCAATAATAACGAAACAGCCTTTTCATCTTTTTCCAAAGGCTCTAGATCAACGCGAGACAATTCAAACTCCCCTTCCTCCGACATGGGATCCAAACGCACTTCTTTAGTTTTAGAAGTTAAACGAATCAGTTGACGAAATTTACCTTTAGCAATTTCCCGAACAGCAATAGGCTCGCTATCGCGAAAATCTCCCCGCGCTGTTACATAAACCTCTGGAGAAACGCGCCCTTCGAGAGCCTTCATCTGAAACGATAAAACATGCCATCCTTCCTCCCATTTTCCTTCACTTTTTTGCAAACGAAACTGCGGATCCTCACCCACACTCAAAAAAGTTTTCTCCGCTATTTTAATATCTCGCTTGGGAATAAGTTTTATTGCATCGTTCTTTTTACGACCTAGATCAAAAAAAATTTTCTTTTTTTCAGAAGCAATCGGTTCTGAAAGCGCGAATTTTTTTCGTTGACTATCATGTTTATCAACCAACTCTTTAATCTGTGACTTAACAGAACCAAATACCATTTCTGGCGAAAAAACTTCTTTCACTTTCGCCAAAGCGGCTTGCAGAATGGCTTCACGTTTTTTATTATTAACAATGAGTTCCACACAAACTTCTTGCAACCGATCATAAGGTGTCACCATTAAATGTTCACCATGAATTAAAGGCTCGTAACGCTCCGATTCATCCGTCACAAAAACACATCCATTCGCTATCGCAACCAAAGCGCGATGCCACTCAAAATAACGGTTTTCTGAACTGTGAATATTAACCAAAATTTTACTTCGCTTCAAAAGCCAGTTTCTCGCCTCGCCGAAACAACATCCAGGTGTTGTTTGGGTGCGCACCTCTTGCAATGTGGAAAAAATAAATCGATTTTCAAACTGCGAAAAAAATTCTGCATGCTTCGCAAAAAATTTAGTCCTACGCGAAGAAGCATATCCTAAAAACACAAAATCGATCTCTTTTTTGCATTCCTCCGGACATTCCAATAAATCCGTATAAGGAATCGGCCAATATAAAGCTGGCACTCCATACTGGTGAAAAGCGTCTATACCAAGTTGATTAAAATCAATAACACCTCGCGATTGCGCCGCAATCTGGACTGTTTTTTTAAACCACGAAGTGCCCGGCTGTTCAGTGTTGAGTAGAAGAACTCGACTCGCTATATTTTTTAAACCCGAAGCGTCTGTTTGCTTTTCCACAAAAAGTGGAAAAAATTCATGAGGCGCCACAACAATAGAAGTTATCTCCGAATTATGCTGCGGTAATTGATCCAAAATCAACTCCGCATCATAACCCGCTATCTGCAATCCACGCACATAAAACTCAGCAATTTCCTGCATGAAATGGTTGCCAGCACGAGTAATGAAAAACTGAAGTTTCATAAAAAATTTATTCTACTCGGTCTCTTTCAAACTCCAATCCAGTTTTTGGCGGGATAAATTGGGATTATAAAAAGGATCATTTTCAACTAGCGCTTGCCATTTTTGAGTGAATCCTTGCGAAATATTTTTTAAAGCGCCATACCCGCGTGAAGCCGATTCATGGTGTATTAACTTTGCATAAGGCGTGCAGACAATCCAGAAGCCCGCTTGCCTGATACGTAAACACAAATCAACATCACTATAATGAATGGGAAAATTCTGCGCATCGAATCCTCCCACCTTCTGAAATACTTCGCGACGCATCATCAAACAAGCTCCCGTCACAGCACTCCAATTACGAATCATACGAATTTCTCGAGCATGGTTTGGTTTTTCTTGGGCAAAGGGATGATTCGCTGCACCCGCCAAACCTAATACAATTCCTGCATGCTGAATCGTGCTATGAGGAAATAAAAGTTGCGCCCCCACTGCACCGATTTCCGGTCGTTGAACTTGCTCTACCATCGCCATTAACCAATCGGGCTCGATAATTTCCGTATCATTATTTAGAAAAAGCAACCACTCCCCATCAGTTTGTTCCACTGCATAGTTATTAATGGCTGAATAATTAAACGGTTTTTCATAACGTAAAACCCGATGTGAAATGCTATTTAACCAATCTTTAGCTTCCGCTGTTTCACTACCATTATCCACAATCACAATTTCATAATTTGGATAGTTCGTTTTCTGCGCTAAACTCTCCACGCATCGGTGCGTTAACTCCACACCATCCCGCATGGGAATAATGATCGTGACTTTTTTTAAAGGATTCACTTCTCGGCACACGCGATAAACCGTTCCAAAATCAACTTTCACGTTACCTACAATTTGTCTTCTCGCACAAGCTTCGGTTAAAGCGCGTTGACCTGCCAACGCAGCATAAGGTTTAGATTCGGTGTCACTCGCGGTTGAATCAGGACTAATGCGCCAATGATAAAGAATTTTTGGAATATGAAAAATTTGAGAAGTTTTTTCAGTGGCCCTTAAAAAGAGATCGTAATCTTGTGCGCCATCAAAACCGCTACGAAATCCTCCTATTTCGTTTAATAAACTTTTTCGCAACACCGTAAAATGACACAGATAATTACAGGAAAGCAAAGTGTCCGGTGACCAATCGGGTTTCCAATGCGGTTTTTCCAATTCATTTTGCTCATTAATTTTATCCTCATCCGAATAAATGATATCCGCATTCGATTCGCGGTTTAATAACTTCACAACTTCATACAATGCATGTGGCTCGAGCACATCATCATGATCCAATAATCCAACAAATTCTCCTGTCGCCAGAGTAAGCGCCTGTTGAGAGGCTTGAGCAATTCCCGCATTTTTTTCCAAGGTCTTCACACGGAATCGCCGCTCTTTTTCTAGCCATAACTTTAGCTCCTGAGACAATTTTTCATCTCCCGAAGCATCATCGACTATTACGAGCTCCCAATTATCATAGATTTGATGACACACCGAATTTAAAGCCGCTCTCAAATCTTGGATGGGCGTCCGATAAACTGGAAAAAGAATGCTTATTTTCGGTCGATAAGAAAAGCGACGTGACTCTTTTTCGTAACACGCCAGTTCCAACAAAGTGGGTTGATGTTTCAGCCACCAACGATGATAAATGCCAGAATTGGGACTGCTTTGAGTAAAAGGCCGTTGCAAATGAGGATAAAGTCGCTTAGCGAAGGATTGAATCCATCGCTGCTGAGTTCTTTGCCACCAACGCACCGGTTGCAGTAAAAATTTTCCAAAGCGATATTCCAAGCTAGTCGCCATTCCATCATGACGACGTTGCCATTTTCTTAACTTTTCATTTTTTTCAAGATAACGCTGGCGCAATTGTTCATACGCTTCAGCCAACTTGGAATCTTCCGGCTGCATGAATAAATAACTATGGCGAAAACCTAAGATTTAACGAAGCAAAATTTTAATTTTTAATAAAAGAAAAGAGCGGATTTTTTGAATCCGCTCTTTCTCATTTTTGCTAAAAGTAAGATTATCTTAGTAATCCATACCACCCATGCCCGGACCACCTGGTGGCATAGGAGCTGGCTTTTCTTTTTCTGGCACTTCGGTCACCAAACATTCAGTGGTGAGTAAGAGTCCAGCAATCGAAGAAGCATTTTGTAGCGCGCTACGGGTAACTTTCGTAGGATCGACAACACCGGCTTTCACTAAGTCGGAATATTCACCTGTTGCCACATTGTAGCCTTCGTTGCCTTTGCGAGATTTCACCTCGGCAACAATAATAGAACCTTCCACGCCCGCATTATTTGCCAAAGAACGCAAAGGTTGCTCAATAGCACGGCGAATAATTTCAACACCCACAGCTTCGTCACCCTTAATTTTCAAGGAATCCAAAGCTTTTTGAGCGCGAATTAAAGCCACGCCGCCTCCGGGAACAATGCCTTCTTCCACAGCAGCGCGAGTCGCATGCAGCGCGTCTTCCACACGAGCTTTCTTTTCTTTCAACTCGGTTTCTGTCGCCGCACCAACATTGATAACAGCAACGCCACCGGCCAATTTCGCTAAGCGTTCTTGTAATTTTTCGCGATCATAATCAGAAGTGGTTTCTTCGATCTGACGACGAATCTGTTCGCAACGTCCTTTGATATCAGAATTTTTACCTTCACCTTCGATGATGGTGGTATTTTCTTTATCAATCGTCACGCGTTTTGCGCGTCCGAGATCTTCTAATGAAATGCTTTCGAGCTTAATACCAAGATCTTCCGTGATGCATCTACCGCCAGTCAAAACCGCGATATCTTCCAACATCGCTTTGCGACGATCGCCAAAGCCCGGAGCTTTCACTGCGCAAACTTGCAAAGTGCCACGCAATTTATTGACAACCAAAGTTGCCAACGCTTCGCCTTCCACATCTTCAGCAATGATGAGAAGCGGACGTCCGCCCTTTGCCACTTTTTCGAGAATCGGCAAAAGATCTTTCAAATTGGAAATCTTCTTCTCGTAAATGAGAATGTAAGGACTATCCAATTGCGCTTCCAACTCTTCAGGATTCGTGACGAAGTAAGGTGAGAGATAACCTTTATCAAATTGCATACCTTCCACCACATCGAGCGTGGTTTCGATAGATTTTGCTTCTTCAACGGTTACCGTTCCATCTTTACCTACTTTTTCAATCGCATCAGCAATGATTTCACCAATAGTGCTATCCCAGTTTGCAGAAACCGTAGCGACTTGTTGAATTTCGGATTTATCTTTGACTTTCTTGCTGATATTGCCGAGTTCATCCACAATCGCATCTACCGCTTTTTGAATGCCACGCTGAATGTCAGTCGGATTCGCGCCCGCGGTCACATTGCGCAAACCTTCACGATAAATCGCTTCTGCCAAAACCGTAGCAGTCGTAGTGCCATCACCTGCGACATCGCTCGTTTTGCTGGCCACTTCGCGAACCAGTTGAGCGCCCATATTTTCATAAGGGTCTTCCAATTCAATTTCCTTCGCCACCGTTACACCGTCTTTGGTGATCGTGGGCGATCCAAATTTTTTATCCAACACCACATTCCGACCTTTTGGCCCTAGGGTTGCCTTTACGGCTTTGGACAATTTTTCTACACCACGCAAAACAGCGTGACGCGCATTTTCATCAAATAACATTTGTTTAGCTGCCATATAATTTTACTCCTTTGTTTAACTTTCTTTACGCCACGATGCCTAAAATATCATCTTCACGCATGATGAGATAATTCACATCATCAAACTTCACTTCTGTGCCACCATATTTGCTGATTAACACAGTGTCGCCGACTTTGACTTCAAATGGAATTTTCTTTCCGCTTTCATCAAGTTTCCCGGTTCCGAGAGCAACAATTTTGCCTTCGGTTGGTTTTTCTTTAGCAGAATCGGGAATAATAATTCCGCCTTTTTTAGTTTCCTTTTCTTCAACCGGTTGCACTAGCACCCGATCTCCGATTGGTTTAATGTTTGGTTTTGCCATAGGTATCTTCCTTTCGTTAAGTGTTTTAACTTTTAAGATTTTTAAAATTTATTTTTTATCGTCCACAATTTCAGCATCAATCACGCCTTCATTACTGGATTCAGATTTTTGACCTTCCCCATTAGGTGAAGTTTGTCCTGCACCTGCCGCGCCTGCTGCCGAAGCTTCCGTGGAAGCCTTGCGATAAAGTTCCGCAGAAACTTCCTGCACTTCTTTATTAAGCTCGTCTGCTGCTGCTTTCATTGCCGCAGTGTCTTCGCCTTTGAGCGTTTCTTTAACTTTTTCTATTTTTTGCTCAATGCGCCCCTTCACATCTGCCGAAACTTTATCGCCTAAATCGCGCAATAATTTTTCTGCAGAATAAGCCGCGTTATCCGTTTGATTGCGAACTTCGATGCGTTCTTTGACTTTTTGATCCTCGGCTGCATGCGATTCCGCGTCTTGCTTCATTTTTTCGACTTCATCTTTGGAAAGTCCTGAAGAACCGGTGATAGAAATTTTTTGTTCCTTGCCTGTTCCTAAATCTTTTGCGGAAACATGCAAAATTCCATTAGCATCAATATCAAATGTCACCTCAATTTGTGGCACACCACGAGGCGCAGGAGGAATGCCATCCAAATGGAAAATGCCAAGTTGCTTATTGTCATTCGCCATCGGACGTTCGCCTTGAAGCACTTTGATTTCAACGCCAGGTTGATTATCGGCCGCTGTAGAAAACGTTTGCGTTTTTCGCGTTGGAATCGTCGTGTTGCGAGGAATCATCGGAGTCGCCACACTACCTAATGTCTCAATCGCCAAAGACAAAGGCGTAACATCCAATAACAAAACATCCTTCACATCACCTTTTAACACGCCACCTTGAATTGCTGCGCCAATCGCAACCACTTCATCGGGATTCACCCCCTTGTGCGGTTCCTTGCCGATCAATTGACGTGCCGTCTCGACGATCTTGGGCATGCGGGTCATACCACCAACTAAAACCAATTCATCGACTTGGTTGGCGCTTAATTTCGCGTCATTCAAACAATTTTTAACCGGTGTAATCGTTCGCTCGGCCAAAGCATCAGTTAACTGTTCCAGTTTCGCGCGAGTCAAAGTTTTCTGAATGTGTTTCGGTCCAGTTTGATCCGCCGTGATAAAGGGCAAATTAATCTCATATTGTTGCGCGGAAGACAGAGCAATCTTAGATTTTTCCGCTTCTTCTTTTAAACGCTGTAATGCATCCGGTTGCTTAGTAAGATCAATACCGGTATCGGTTTGAAACTCTTTCAATAACCAATCCACAATCGCATGATCCCAATCATCACCACCCAAATGAGTGTCACCATTGGTGGCTTTAACTTCAAAAACGCCATCGCCAATTTCCAAAACCGAAATATCAAAAGTTCCACCACCTAAATCGTAAACTGCAATCTTTTCATCCTTCTTTTTATCCAAACCGTAAGCCAATGATGCCGCCGTGGGTTCATTCACAATACGAAGCACCTCTAAACCAGCAATTTTACCCGCATCTTTGGTCGCTTGACGTTGTGAATCATTAAAATAAGCCGGAACCGTAATAACGGCCTGAGTAATTTTTTCACCTAGCTTAGCTTCCGCATCCGCTTTGAGCTTACCTAAAATCATCGCTGAAATTTCGGGCGGGCTAAATTGTTTTTTCTCACCGTTAACCGTCACTTCAATATGTGCATCACCATTTGATGCTTGCACCACCTTATAAGGAACGCGTTTAAGCTCATCTTGAACTTCAGCAAATTTGCGCCCCATAAACCGTTTCACAGAAAAAATCGTGTTTTGCGAATTAGTAACCGCTTGACGCTTCGCAGCTTGCCCGACCAAACGCTCACCAGTTTTCGTAAAAGCCACAATCGAAGGCGTCGTGCGCGCTCCCTCTGAGTTTTCCAAAACATTCGGTTCTCCCCCGTCCATAACGGCCATACAAGAGTTCGTCGTTCCTAAATCTATGCCTAATATCTTTGCCATACTGTTATCCTAGCAATTTCCGTGCCAAATCAAATTTACCTAGTCTTAGTGCTCTTATTTTTAAACAAAAAACTACCATAACGAGATTACATGACACACAAATAGAGACAATTTGACTCAGTCATAATAATTTTGCACAATACAGAAAACCACTACCATTTTTACCATCCTCGAGCTTACAAAAAATGCTAAGTGTTACCTGCAAAACCTGCAAACACCGAATACACCCCCATGTCATCCTCGTCCGGCAGCCGCCGGACGGGGATCCAGAAGAATAAAGAATGGATTCCCGATCGAATCTGGAATGACAAAAGGTTTTTCTTAGCTATATAAGAGATAATTGAAGCACTTCGGAAAGTTGTGGGTCAAGCCCGAGGATGATAGGAAAAGCAATCGATGGATTAATAGAACATCTTTAAATCCCATCGTAACAACCAGTTGACAAAAGCCAATTTCTCGATTTTAGTAACCCATTATTTATGGACAAAGATGATTCTAAAGAAGAACGTGTAGGGCGATTAGAGACAGCTTTTGATCGAGAAGCTGCAAACCAAGTTAAACTTGAAATCATCGATGCAAACTTCAATCAAACCAATCAATTATCCATCGCAAGTCTGGATGACAGCGCTCGCTTGACTGAATATTCTCTCATCGAATATAAAAATGGAAAATATCTTCTCCAGGATTCTGATCTGGGACTCTCCCTTCAAAATGGCTCTCTTACACCTGCCGACATTATTACCTCCTCTAACCGTGAAAACGCCATTTATTTTGTTCATCATGACATAAATGCTGATACGAGCAAACCCTTAACCATATCCTTCCCCATCAAAGACTCTAATAAACCCTTTACGATAACCTTTCATTACGATGAAGCTAGCGATCAATGGCAATCTGAACCTTTTACTATCAACAAACTTGTTGAGGGTTACAAAATCGATCCCAAAACGAAAAATCTTTATAAGCCAGGCGATTTTGAACCTCATAAGTCAAGGGATCGATTTTACGTTCAATATCATGATCCCAAGCTTACAGCTAATACCATTCAAGTTACGCTAAAAACTCAGAACCCTTATAACCCTGAAATCAAAGATTGGACTGCAGTGACTCTTTATAAGGTTGACGGCCAATCAAGCCTATACCGTTCTGAAGCAATGATTTTAACGTCATTCCCTGATGTCGATCGATTTCCAACCCAAGGCCGCAAAGACAACAAAGCCGGTGACATGACCGTGTTAGCAAATGTAGGAAGCCGGATATCTGTTTCTTACCATGACAAGGAAACGATGGCTTTAGTTCCCGTAAAATTTATTGCAAAGGTTCGCCCTTACCTTTTTAAGGACAAAAATGGCAAGCCTATTACCACTTCTAAAGAAATTAAGAAACGCTTACAACAAGCCCAACAATCTTTAGCCCCAGCTGGCTATCTCATTCAAGCTTTGCCTACGCAAACTTTAGAAGCTCCACTTTTTGACCCAAAAGTTTCCGATCTCGATTATAAAGGAGAGGTTTATCAACGATCTCAAATGACACCTGCCTACTACATTGATGCAGGGAAAAGATTAAGCGATCCGGAAATCCAATTTTTAGCAAAATATACTCGTGATAAGAATCCTGAGGATAACGACGAAGTAATTAGAGTAATGCTTACGGGAGATAAAGAAATCACCCGCGAGGCAGATGACCATGTAGCTGGCTTAGCTACTTCAGCGCTGTCTCATGGACATAGAGCCGTCTTTATTGGAAGAAAAACTCGAACACTAGTTGCAGGCCATGAGTTTGGTCACACTATAGGGTTAGAACATTTTAATAGAGAAACTTTTAGTGTTAATTTAATGTTAGGTGAGGGTGAAGATATCAATTTTATTAGTGATTCATTACTGTTTGGCTTGCCGAAATCATTAACAACTTTAACTCCAGATCAAATTAAAGCCATGACAGACTCTGGCTTAAAGAACGGACTATTAAAGCCTGCTCCTGCCGAGATGAATCAACTTCTCTCCCAAACTCAACCCAATCCAGGATTAGCCATCCCTCGTCCGTAACTGGATTGTATTTAAGCACAACTAAAATTTCCTACATCATCCCTTTCATCTTAGACTGCAACATCCGTTAATTGACGAACGTTGCAATGCAGGCAGGTCTGTGGCTAAATAGCAAACCATGGAAAACGTAGACATCGCTTTAGATTCGCGAAGTTATTCGATTTACATCGAAGCAGGACTTTTGTCGCGAGCAGGTGAAATGATTGCATCAAAAATTGCCAGCAAAAAAGCTGCGATTTTGTCCTCAGCAGAAGTCGCGCAATACTACGCGGAACCGCTTTTGCAATCGCTCCACTCTCAAAATATTTCGAGCCATCTGATCACCATGAGCGATGGCGAACTTTCCAAAAGCTGGTCGGAGGTAGGTCGCGTTTTATCGGAACTCGCCAAGCTAAATTTAGATCGTCATTCCTTTATCATCGCTTGGGGCGGTGGCGCGATTGGCGATGCGGCAGGTCTCATCGCGAGCCTTTACATGCGCGGCATACCGCTCGTGCAAATTCCCACGACTCTCTTGGCCATGGTCGATAGCTCGGTTGGTGGAAAAACTGGCATCAATCTGCCCGAAGGCAAAAATCTCGTAGGCACGTTTCATCAACCCTCTCTCGTTTTGATCGATCCGAACGTTTTAAAGACCCTGCCACTTCGACAACTCTACGCCTCAACAGCGGAAATTATTAAATATGGCATTATTCGGGATGCGGCGCTTTTTGAAACGTTGAAAAAAGGTATGCCGGAAGATTGGACACCCATTATTAAACGTTGTTGCGAAATCAAAGCGCGCATTGTGGAAGAGGACGAATTCGAAACCCAAGACGTGCGCGCCTTATTGAATTTCGGACACACTCTCGGTCACGCGATTGAAGCACAAGCCGGTTTTGGCGGGCTTTTGCATGGCGAAGCGATCAGTTTAGGCATGGTAGGCGCTACTTATTTAAGCGTCAAACACGCTGACCTTTTATCGGAAGAAGCCAATCGCATTACTCAACTTCTTGCCCAATATCAATTACCGATTCGTCAACCAGATCTAAACGTGGCGGAAACGATGGAACTTTTGCAACGCGATAAAAAATTTAAAGAAGGGAAAATTCGATTTGTTTTAACTTCGGGGCTAGGTTCTGCTTTTGTCTCGGATCAAGTCACGCTTCCCGATTGTCAACGCGCACTGGAAATTTGTCGTGGTGATTAATTGGCTTTAATTTCGGAAACAAAGTTATCAAAATAAACCTTACCCTTGCCCGGTTTCAAAGTAACCTGGATTCCCACTTTTTCCGTGGTCGCATCCGTTGAAACCCATCTTTCCTGCCATTCAGTTGATCGCTCCAATTTTTCGTGATGCACTAGCGCATCAAAGTGAGCATTACCTCCCCACATCGTAACTTCCATAGGCTGGGACGAAGCCATCTCAAAGTCGTCGCTAGTTCTGACTTGAAAACGAATTTTAATAAATCCTACCCCTTTAGGAATTTTAAAAAGTTGAGAAAAAGTCTGCTCTTTTTTCTTATCCAGCTCAATCATCAGAGCTGGATCGCCATCAGTCGCTTCTTTGCCTTCTTTTAATTTAACAATTTTACCTTTCGTTTCCCAACCCGCTTTGCCTTTAGTAAAATCGCCATTTTCTACTAAATTAAATTGTGGCATCTGCGCAAAAAGTTGCGCTGCAAACATCATGATAAAACAACCCAAGCCGATTCTTTTTATCGTATTCATCAGTTCTTTTTTAAAAATTCTCCCTTACCTTGTCAATGTTTCAAAGGTTTTATCGTAAACTCTAATTTACCAGCTCGGAAATCCACTTTCACACCCGAATACTCTGAAATTTCGCCTTGCAACATTTTTCGAGACAAAGCCGTTTCCACTTCGCGCTGCAAGAAACGTTTTAAAGGGCGTGCGCCATAAACGGGATCATACCCTTCGCGCGCAATAAACTCTTTCGCTGCTTCAGTAAGTTCAAGCTGGATAAAACGATCGGCTAAACGTTTTCGCAACAAATCCAGTTGCAAATCCACAATGCGTTTAATCTCCTGCAAAGTAAGCGGTTTAAATAAAACAATTTCATCCACACGATTCAAAAATTCAGGACGAAAATGGCGACGCATTTCGTCCATGATTTGCTTGCGAGCCGATTCGGCAATTTCTCCTTTTTCCGTAACACCTTCCATCAAAATCGGGCTGCCAATATTAGAAGTCATAATGATCAGGGTGTTTTTAAAATCCACTGTGCGACCTTGGCTATCGGTCAAACGCCCATCATCCAGGATTTGCAAGAAAACATTAAAAACATCGTGATGCGCTTTTTCGATTTCATCAAAAAGAATTACGCAATACGGTTTGCGGCGCACGGCTTCGGTTAACTGCCCTCCTTCCTCATAACCGATATAACCTGGAGGAGCGCCAATCAGCCGCGCCACCGTGTGCTTTTCCATATATTCGCTCATGTCGATGCGAATCATATTTTCTTCGCTATCAAAAAGACTTTCCGCCAAGGCGCGGGCCAACTCTGTTTTACCCACACCAGTCGGTCCCAAAAAAATGAAAGAGCCGATCGGACGTTTCGGATCCTTTAATCCACTGCGCGCGCGAATGACCGCATCGGAAACGGCTTGCACCGCTTCGTCCTGGCCAATGACACGTTCGTGCAAAATCTCATCCAAAACTAAAAGCTTAGCTTTTTCACCCTCCATCAATCGCGAAACGGGAATACCGCTCCAACGCGAAACGACTTCGGCAATTTCTTCTGCCGTGACTTCTTCTTGGATCAAAGGTTTATTTTCTTTTGTTGAAAGGATGGATTTTTCTTTTTCTTGAAGCTCTTTTTCCAAAGTGGGCAGCTTGCCATATTGTAGTTCGGCGGCTTTATTATAATCTTGGTGACGCTGCGCTATTTCTATTTGGTTGCGAATTTGCTCAATATCGCGACGCAGAGTGCGAACTTTCTCAACCGACTGCTTTTCATTTTCCCATTGAGCTTTTAAAGCGTCGCGTTTGGATTTTTGGTTGGCAATTTCTTTTTCCAAATTGGTCAAACGCTCTTGAGAGGCGGAATCTTTTTCGCGTCGCAACGCTTCCCGCTCAATTTCCAGCTGCATGAGTCGTCGCTCCAATGTTTCTAACTCTTCCGGCATACTTTCGATTTCAGTGCGAAGTTTGGCAGCCGCTTCATCCATGAGATCAATCGCTTTGTCTGGCAAAAAACGGTCTGAAATATAACGATGCGAAAGTGTCGCAGCAGCGACTAGAGCGCTGTCCTGAATGCGAACACCATGATGCACTTCGTAGCGCTGACGCAATCCGCGCAAAATAGAAATGGTGTCTTCGACGCTTGGCTCCTCGACCATGACAGGTTGGAAGCGTCGTTCCAAAGCGGCGTCTTTTTCAATATATTTACGATATTCATCCAAAGTGGTCGCTCCAATACAATGCAATTCCCCACGCGCTAGCATCGGCTTGAGCATATTGCCAGCATCCATGGAACCTTCCGTTTTTCCTGCGCCCACAACGGTATGAATTTCGTCAATAAAAAGAATAATTTCTCCTTCCGCTTTGGTGACCTCTTGCAATACTGCTTTCAAACGTTCTTCGAATTCACCGCGATATTTGGCTCCTGCAATTAAAGCACCCATATCAAGAGCAATAATCTTTTTGTCCTTTAAACTCTCGGGCACATCGCCGGAAACAATGCGACGCGCTAATCCTTCCACAATCGCGGTCTTACCCACGCCGGGTTCGCCGATGAGCACAGGATTATTCTTGGTGCGACGCGAAAGCACTTGAATGGCACGACGAATTTCTGTGTCGCGACCAATAACAGGATCGAGCTTATTTTGCTGAGCTGCCCGCGTGAGATCACGACCATATTTTTCTAGCGCCTCGTATGTTCCTTCAGGGTTTTGAGTTGTCACACGCTGATTTCCGCGCACAGCGGTCATAGCTGCAAGAAAATTATTTTTGTTAAGCCCTATCTTTTTGAAAATTTTTTGTGTCGTAACAGTTTCCGGTTCACTCAGCATCGCTAACAATAAATGCTCCACGCTAGTATAGTCATCTTTCAACCGTTTCGCCTCTTCCTGGGCACTTGCTAATAATTGATTCAAACGCTGAGTCACATAAACTCCGCCCATTGGTTGTGTATTACTACTTTTGACGGCAGGTTGTTTTGCTAGAGCTTCGTCTAACTGGCTTTTCAATAAATCGAGCGAAACCGGAACACGCTCCAATAAACGCGGCGCCAAACCTCCGGGTTGTTGAATTAATGCTTTTAGGAGGTGTTCTATGTCGACCGCTTGATGACCTAATTGAGCTGCAACGGATTGGGCTTCCAATAAAGCACCCGATGCCTTTTCGGTAAATTTGCTAAAATCCATAATTCTTTACTAACAAATTTTATGCCAATTTTTTGCTAAATCTAACTTCTGAGGAAAACAGAGTATAAATAGAGAATAACTCTCTCCCTCATCACAAAAAGTTTAAATCAAAAACTGTGTCAAAATGACGCAATCCTATACATTGAAACGAAACTCCATTACATCACCGTCTTTAACAATATATTCTTTGCCTTCAAGACGAAGTTTACCCATCTCTCTCGCCTTTGCAAAAGAACCTAGAGTTATCAAATCATCGTAAGCCACCGTTTCGGCCGCAATAAAACCTCGCTCAAAATCGGTATGAATAACCCCCGCCGCGCGCGGTGCGGTGTCTCCTTTGTGAATGGTCCAAGCGCGTGTCTCTTTTTCTCCTGTGGTAAAATAGGTTTGTAAACCCAAAAGATGATAAGCCGCGCGAATCAATGCCCCCACTCCTGATTCTTCCACTCCAAGTTCTTTGAGATAAGCCACAGCATCTTCAGTCGATAAATCAACCAAATCCGCTTCAATTTGAGCCGAAATTACTACCACTTCAGCATCTAAATGTTGCACAACATAATCTTTTACCTGCTTAACAAAAATATTTTGCGAGGCATTCGCCAAATCCTTTTCTGCAACATTGCAGGCAAAAAGAGTCGGTTTCATGCTTAGCAAATGAAGTGAAGCAACTATTTTTTTTTCATCGTCAGTAAAAGAAAATGTTCGAGCCGGAAAATTTTGATTGAGATGAGGCTCCAATTTTTGCAACAAATCCAGTTCCTTTTTTGCCTCCCGATCCGCCGCTCGCACTTGTTTTTGCAAACGCTCACTGCGCTTTTGAAGGGTCGCCAAATCAGCCAGGATTAACTCCGTATTAATTACTTCAATATCAGTTAGCGGATCAATCCTACCACTAACATGATGAATATTTTCGTCTTCAAAACAGCGCACAACTTGAACAATGGCATCGGCTTGTCGAATATGAGCCAAAAATTGATTGCCCAATCCCTCACCTTGACTCGCACCTTTCACCAGACCAGCAATATCAATAAACTCAATGGCTGCCGGAATTACTTTTTGCGAGTGCGAAAGCTGACTTAATCGCTCCAACCTCGCATCGGGAACAGTCACGATGCCTGTGTTGGGATCAATGGTGCAAAAAGGGTAATTAGCCGCTTGGGCATTGCGCGTTTTAGTCACTGCATTAAACAGTGTGCTCTTACCAACATTGGGTAATCCTACAATTCCTACTTGTAACATAAGATTTAAGTGTAATATTAAAAGGTTGAAGAGAAAGATTTTTTAAGGAAATGAACGTTAATTTATATCGTAAATATAAAAATAGGGTATTGCTTCAGCTTAGGAGCATATAAAATATGTTAAAATAGGTAGGCATGGTATGGACGAAGCTATTGCGTTTACAACAAATTCTCTCTCATTGAAAGATATTCGTCACGATTTTCAAAAAAATAAAAAACAATGTTCTCATCCCGTCTCTCTTGCTCTCGTTTTCATTTCCGGAAAACATGAAAAAAATTATAGAGAAATAGTGGCATTAATTGATGAAATTTTTCAACCTCTACAACTTGCTGGCTGTTCGAGTAGTGGCGTTATTGGAAATCAGAAAGAATACGAAGATCAAACCGCTATTAGCATTTTATTATTATCTCTTCCCGATCTCAAGGCCACTATTCAACCCGTTACACAAAATTTTTTAGACGAATCTTCTGGTCCAGGATTTTGGCATTATGAAAGCGAATGTTCACCGGAATCTGTTCGAGGAGTTTTTATTTTTGCCGATCCTTTCACGCTCCGAGTTCAACAATTAACTGAACAATTAAGCAATGCCTACCCGGACACTCCCATGATCGGTGGCATGGCCACCAGTGGCAGTGGAGAATATCGAACCTTTCTTTTTCACAATCAAGACATCCTAACAGCAGGCGCATTAATTGTGTTTCTAGAAGGGCCTTTCCAAATCCAAACGTTAGTCTCGCAAGGATGTAAACCGATTGGCAAACCCTATGCCATCACTCAGGCAACCGAAAATGTCATTCATTGTTTGGACGACCATAGCGCTCTGTTTGCCCTGACTCAACTTTTCACCCAGATCGATAATACCACCCGAAAACAAATTCGTAACAATCTATACCTTGGATTAGCCGTTCATGATTACCCAAAAGATTTTCAACTAGGCGATTTTTTGATTCATAACATCATTGGCATCAACGAAGACGTTGGATCATTAGTAATCGGAATCCGCGCTCGCGACAATCAAATGGTTCAATTTCACATGCGCGATCCCCATATCGCTTTCCAACACCTCCATTTTTCTCTTCAGCAACTCAAATCCAAAATTTCACCCTCTCGCATTAAAGCTGCTTTACTTTGTCTATGTAACGGGCGAGGAAAAGCCCTTTATGGCAAATCTCACACCGATGTTCGATTTTTAGAGAAAGAACTCGGATCAGTTCCTCTAACCGGTTTTTTCTGCAATGGCGAAATTGGGCCGATGGGCAATCGTGTTTACGTGCATGGCTACACAGCCTGCGCTGCCTTCTTTGTTTCAGAAAATTAAACTACAATCGGATAACCCGACTCCTGAATCGCACGGAAGCCGCCCGCCAAGGAAAAAACTTTTTGATAACCCATCATTTGCAAATTCGCTGCTACTAAGGCCGAACGATAGCCTCCACCGCAATACAAAATCAACTCCGTAGCTTTATCGGGCACTTGCGCCACAATATCGCGCTCGATGATACCCCTTCCCAAATGCATAGCCCCCTCAGCATGCCCATCTTGCCACTCGTGATCTTCTCGCACATCAATCAATCGAACTTGCGGACTTTTTTCCAAACGAACTCTTGCTTCAGCCATCGTCACTTCTTCAATTTGAGGCTTCACCCGTTCTACTAACTGTAAAAACTCTTGAGAATGTTTCATCGTCCTATTTCAAAAGAGAAAAAGAAAAAGCACAAGTGATTTTACATTCCTCTTTTCCAATTCCAAGACTCGTTCTAAACTAATCTTATCATGTTTCGACTCTTTCGCAGCCTGTGCAATATAATTGGATTTCTTGTCCTGTTACTTTTTGGCCTCTATTTTTTTCGTGAATCCTTAAGCAAACATCTTTTGGAATGGAGCATCCAACACTTTACCTCCTTTTCTCTACAAATTGATCAAGTCAAGATACCAACTCAACTCCCCATTCAACTTACAGCTCAAAAACTCTTTCTTACCAACCCCATCGACTTTCCTCGACCCGAAGCCGCTACCCTTTCGCAACTCAATTTAGTAACAGCAGAAAAAATCTGGGAACAAAACCAACTCCAAATCGCTAAAATATCCATAACACTCGACGAACTCATCATCATCAAAACTCCCTCAGCAGGCATTAACATCATACGACTCACCGCGCTTCCTTCATCCTCCTTTGCCAAAAGTTTTATCGATATTCAAACCTTTGAATTCTTTTTACCAAAAATCATCTATTACGATTATACCCAATCTTCCAACCCCCAACCCATCACTTATACGTTAGATGATCAACCTCATTATTTTTATCATCTCCATCATTTTAGCGAAATCCCTTCGCACATTGCCCGTTACGCCCTGGAAAAAAGCTCGCTCAATCCCTCACTACCATGACGACTCCGGATTCTAAAAAAAATTTACCACCTAAAAAAAAGGGGAAACACACCCTCATACTTTGCACTGGATTATTGTTTATATTTTTTCTTTTTTTCATCGCTTCTCTCGCCATTTCTCCAAAAACCTGGTTGCTATTTGCGGGCAAATTTTTACCGGTCGAAATTGAAATGGGATCGGCTAGTTGGAAATCTTTAAAAACACTCGAAATTCATGATCTCAAAATCGATGATGAACTCACTGTCAAAACCGTAACTTTACAGGGAGACTTTGCCAAAATTTATCAAGGTTTTATTGAATCACTAACTCTTGACACCCCAATCTGGAAAATTTCATGGGAGGAAATTGTCCAAGATCAAAAACAAAAAGCTAAACAAGCCACTAAAGAATTTCGTCGCTCCTTAACTCGACTTAAAACTCCAACTCGCAAAAAAAAGCTTTCTTTTCCGTTATCCTTCAAAAACTTAACCATCAAACATGGTCTGATTGAGTTTGGTGGTTTAGGCCCTGGCATTCCGCCCTTACTCATTCCCTTAAATATCACACTACAAAATTTTAAATTGAATACCGATGAGGAATCATTGCAAGTAGTGGAAATTCCTAATTTTTCGCTTTATTCTCCCTTTGACCCTCAAGCCCGTATTTTTTCCTTTGAACTATTGCGCGTAGCTTTCACTCCAACCGGATTACTCAATCAACGTGTCGAAAAACTTATCTTTCTTGCTCCAGAAATTTTCATTGGTCAGGATCTTTTTTGGGTCACCAAATATTTAAGCAAACAATTTCAACGCCTACCCAAAGTCAATAGCGCAAGAAACTCCTGGTCCATTGGCGAGTTTGAAATCCGCGGCGGGGCAGTGACTATTGCTAGCCTGGGACAACCCAATTTTCGTCTTCCTCTGGTTTTCGAAGCAGAACAAACCAATCTCGTCCTAACCACCTTTTCCGATCTTCATTTGAAAAGCCGATTTCGCGTGCCCAAAGTTACTTTGGATTATCGGCATAACTATGGCTTATATGTCGAAGATTTAGAAGGAGAGTTAGAATTTGCGCTGCCTCGCAATCAAATTAACGCCAACAATATCGTTAATCGTCTTATCATTCGTCAAATTGCATGGAAAGAGCTACAAGCGAAAAATCTCTGGCTTTCTGTCACCTTCGATGAAAATGGAATTTACGGAGGATTCGGCGGCGCAGCTTACAGCGGATATCTGGACGGTCAGGCCTCTTTATTTTTTACCAATAACTTTCAGTGGACGATCTCCCTAGCTGCCACTCACATTAAACTTCTTCCCATCACCCAAACTCTTTCACCTGATAAAATTTTGATCGAAGGGGTGGCTAATGGCAAAATTGTCGCACACGGACAAAGCACCGTAGTTCACAAAACCGAAGGTGAATTCATCATGCAAGGCGCTGGCAAATTTGAAATTATAACTCTCGACGAACTCATCAAAAAACTGCCCAAAGAATGGAACCATACCAAACAGGATTTAACAAAGATTTTACTCGAAGCATTTCGTGACTATCATTATTCCAAGGGTCAAACCACATTTGCCTATGCACCACCACTTAGTTCAATTAAAATCCATTTTGATGGAAAAGAAGGCCAACGCAACTTTGATCTCAACTATCATCACCTACCCAAAGAACAATCATCCCCCTAAAAAAAATATGCCATTTATTCCATTTTATTTTTTACTTTTCCTCAGCATTTTCTTATGGGGTTGCGCGCCCAATGTGCGACTTTCCACACCAGAACCGGTCAAAATTGATGTCAATATGAAAGTGGAAGTCGTTCAAAAACCTAGCACCGCTAATGAAACCAATCTCCCACCTGTCGCAACAACACGTCGCAATCGCATGTCTGAAATTCAAAATCTAAAAGACAATCGTATTATCGGCGAAAATCAAAATGGCTACTTAACTGTGCTTAATATTCCGCCCACTTGGCAAAATCAAGAAAACTATATTCAATCACTTGTAAAAGCCGAAAATACCGATCGCCAATTTATTAACACGATGGAAAGTCGACGCACCGGCAAATCCCTGGCCTCCTTAGAAAAAGAGTCAGCACAACGTTTCCAAGCCTCTTCTTTCCCCGGAGAATGGATTCAAAATAGTGAAGGGAAATGGTTGCAAAAAGAATTAACGAAACCCAATTAATTTTCCTAAGCCCCAACCCAACCACACGCTAAACAAACACAACGTTAAACTTAAAAAAATATTAGCCAACGCGCGTTGCCATTCGCCCGTTTGTAAAAGATTTAAATTTTGCAAACTAAACGAAGAAAAAGTGGTAAAACCCCCAAAAAATCCAATCATCAAAAATTGCTGCATCTCGATGCCCAACCACAACCGTCTTTCGCTCCCAACCCAAACTGAAACCAATCCAATTAAAAATGAACCGAGCACATTAACAATTAAAGTGCCCCAAGGAAAAACCACTCCCCAATGCTTTACTGACCAAACCGAAACCAAATGTCGGCCAATACCCCCTAAAGCGCTTCCCAACCCTATCCAAAAATAAGTTGCCATATTTCGACTAGGATTCGAGATTAACCGTAATAAAAAGCATCGCCCCTTGCCGCCATACTCGCAACAACACCAATTTCTTTTCTAGATTCGAACTCAACTTGACCAAATCATTCGCACTTTTCACCGGCTTCTGGTTCAACTCCAAAATCACATCACCCCGTCGTAGTCCAGTCCCCCCTTGCGCTGCCAGAGCGTCTTCATCAATACTCATCACCACCGCGCCTTGCAAATTCACCGGCACTTGAAGCTGCCTTCTCATTTCACCATTCAAATCACCGATAACCACTCCTTCCAAAAAACCTTTTTCCGGAGTCGTGGCAGGCACATTCGCAATTGTTTCACCATCTTTTAACTCCTTCAATGCCACATCCACACTTTTCTCTTTTCCATCACTAAAAACATCAAGATTAATTTTCGTATTGGGCGCTTTCTGTCCAACAGCAAAACGAAATTGTCTAGTATCTTCTACTGGTTTCCCATCCATTTTTAAAATCACATCACCTGCCTTCAACCCCGCCTCCGCCGCGGCGCTCTGCGGTTCCACACTCGTAATGGCAACTCCTTCCTCCGAAGGAAGATTTAAGGCTTGAGCAAGATCTGGCGTAATTTCTTGAACTCCCACTCCCAAAAAACCGCGTATGACACGACCCTCCTTCAAAATCTGGCTCATCACATTTCGTGCCAGATTAATCGGCACAGCAAATCCAATACCTTGATTACCTCCTGTGCGACTCAAAATCGCGCTATTAATCCCAATCAATCGCCCCGCAGCATCCACCAAAGCGCCACCTGAATTACCCGGATTAATCGCAGCATCAGTTTGAATAAAATCTTCGTAAGTATTCACATCCAAAACGTTTCGCCTTCCTAAAGCACTCACAATTCCCATCGTCACCGTTTGTCCAATATTAAACGGATTACCAATCGCCAGCACTACATCGCCCACTTCAATCTTCTCACTATTTCCTAAATGAATCGGCACCAAATCCGGAGCATCCACCTTTAAAACCGCAATATCCGTCTTGGGATCTTTTCCTACCAATTTCGCATCCACAGTCTTTTTCACATTCGGCAAAGCAACCTGAATCTCATCCGCGCGATCTACCACATGATTATTCGTCAAAATATAACCATCTTTCGAAACAATGACTCCCGATCCCAGATTTTGCTCTTTACGAATCCTTTCTCGCGATTGCCCCCCAAAAGGATCAAAACCAAAAAACTGTTGAAAGAAAGGGTCGTTAAACGGCGAACTTTGATCCGTTTCATGAATCGTCGTCGTCGTAAAAATATTCACCACACTCTGCGACACCTTTTTCACAATCGGCGCATAACTGGTCACCATCCCTTGACCTCGATTGATTTCACCATCATCGACTTGAATGGTAGTTTGGGATTGCTCATTAGTCGCTGTGGGTTGTTTTAATTTCGACCAAAAATCAAAAGCGCTTGTGACTCCCGCAAAACTCGTGATAATAATAAAAATCCCTAAAAAACGTAATTTTTTATTCATAAGCATTTTCGCTAAATTATAATAATTCGACGCAAATACAACCATTCGATTCATCTCAATTATTGTAGGGCAAGCGCTTAGTTTGCCATCTATCATAAATGTTTTTTCTTCTTCTTCCCCTTAAAATAAGTAACATGCCTCCATGCCTGGCAATAGTTTTGGTCATCTCTTTTGCATCACTACCTGGGGCGAATCCCATGGCGGCGGTGTAGGCGTTGTCATTGATGGCTGCCCTCCAAAACTTTCCTTAACCACTGCCGATATCCAAAAAGATCTCGATCGTCGACGTCCCGGCCAAAGCAGCATCGTCACCCCACGCAAAGAGCCCGACGCCTGCGAAATTCTTTCCGGCACCTTTCGCAATAAAACTCTCGGCACCCCCATTTCCATCTGGGTCAAAAATACCGATGCGCGACCCGAAGCCTATCGCGAAATGGAAACCCTCTTTCGTCCCTCCCATGCCGATTACACTTATCAAACCAAATATGGCCTTCGCAACTGGGAAGGCGGCGGACGCTCCTCCGCACGCGAAACCATTGGACGCGTTGCCGCAGCCGCCGTAGCAAAAATTGCCCTCAAAAAAGAATTTCCCAAACTGGAAGTGCTGGCTTATGTGAAACAAATTCACACTCTGCGCGGTGAATGGGATCCGCTAAAAATTACCTTTCGCCAAATCGAAGCCAATCCCGTGCGTTGCCCAAACGAAACACTAGCAAAAAAAATGATTCGCCTCATCGAAACCGTTCGCAAACAAGGCGATTCCGTTGGCGGCATTATCGAATGCGTCATCAAAAATGCGCCCGCCGGTTTGGGTGAACCCGTGTTTGATCGCTTCGAAGCTGACCTCGCTAAAGCCATGCTGAGTCTGCCCGCAACAAAAGGATTTGAAATTGGCTCCGGCTTTTCGAGCGTTCTACTTCGCGGCTCCCAACACAACGACGCTTTCCTTATGCACCAGGGGAAAGTTCGCACCGCCACCAATCGCAGCGGCGGTGTGCAAGGCGGCATCACCAACGGCGAACCGATTATTTTTCGCATCGCTTTCAAACCTACCGCCACCATCGCATCCGCACAAAAAACCGTCAGCGTCCAACACAAAAATGCTATCCTCAAAGCACGCGGTCGCCACGATCCCTGCGTCCTTCCGCGCGCCGTTCCTATTGTTGAAGCCATGACAAATCTCATCCTCATCGACCACTGGCTCCGCTGGAAAGCGCAATGTCGATGAAGAACATCCCAATATCCCTTTTGACTTAGAATCATATCCCTTTATTTTCAATAGCATGGACGAAACTTCGATTCTTCAATTTCTCAAAGACACCTTTCAAGACATTCACATTGTCACATCAAATGGTAACCACTTTTTTTTCTACAGCCCAGACGGCACATTGCCCGAACGCGCCATGCCTTTTGCTACGCTAGTCACCAATGACGATTATGACAAAGTTTCGCTTCTGAATCGGCCCGGAGTTTTTCGTTTAAACATCGGAATTAGCAAAACAACCTATCACTCCCTACTCGGCCAACCTCCCGTTCCTCCCGGCTCGGACGATGTCACGACTACAGAACACGACTTCACTGCCTTCGATCAACTCTTACCTCATCCCATCTACGGCCATCTTTTTTGGGTTTGCATTCTCAACCCCAGCCCAACCACATTCGATCAAACCATCAAACCTCTTCTCATCGAAGCCTACGAAACTGCACTGAACAAACAAAAAAAACGCGAGATGCTTTGAATATTTAATGAGTAAAAATCTAACGAGACCATTTCAGATTTGTTTGCCACTCTAAAGAAATGGGTTCAACCTCTCCTTGGTATTTCAATTCTTCCTGATAAAAATATTTCATAACCCCATGAAAGTTTTTTTGAATGGGAATATAATTCACATACCAAGAATTATTTTCCCTCATCAATTTAAGCATCTTATCTTTCAAAACGTGATAGCCATCCGTCATACTCGCTTCTTCGTCTACGACAGGATTGCTCTTTTTATCAATCAATTTACCATTATAACCAAGCTCGTCTTTTACTATACTCTTTCCCATTCGAAGACGCTCTTTAGCTCGCTTATCATCGCAGGAATAAATAGCAAAAATATTGTCTGGCAAACGAAAAAAAGCAAAATAATGCGTGCCCGTTTCCTCCTTTCCAATCAAAGTTTTAGAATCTTCGGGTAACGACTTTACCCATTTTTCAAAATCAATCGATTGCGCCCCTGCAGCAATCAAAAATAAATTTCCCACCATCCAACTTAAAAAAATTATTTTCCATTTTTTCATTTTATTTTTCTTTATTTTGATTTTTTAACCAAACGAAACAACAAAAATCCTATCAATCCCAATCCTATAACAACTAGCGCCGATTTTAGCCAACTCACTTTCTCTTTAAGCTCTTTAGTAGCGCTATTTTCTTTAATAGTTTGATTAGTTTTTTTCGATTGAATTAAATTAGTTGCCGGGAGTGAACTGACTTTATTTGTCTCAAAACTTGTTGCCTTATTCTTTTTTGTCTGCGTTCGAATTTCGTTAACTTCTCTTACCCTTGCCTCTTGCTCTGGAAAATCTGGCAATTTCATTTCCTCTTTACTAATCGGCGCCACTAACCCATCAGCTTCTAAGGACTCAATAGCCATTAAAGTAGATAGCGACTTATTGGTAATAAAACCTTTTGTTTGTTCTTTCACAAAGTCTTCTGGGCTCATTTCCCGCATTGTTTTAATTAAAGGTTTAATAACTTCCGGCATTGATTCAATAATTGATTGATATTTTATAAAATTAGTTGTTGTTGTAGCCTCCGCCAAATCAGCTGATCTATCTAACGTTTCTGGAAGTGTGTCTAGTTTAGAAAACTCCATTTCATAATCTAGTTTAACAAGCCAAGCACTTAGATCATTTGAATTTTTATGCAGCCTTTGGTTAGCAATATACAAAGCCTCTTGTTTCTTACCTGTAAGCCATAACTCAGAAATATACTCAGAAAATTTTTTATCCTGAGCATTTAATTTGGATACAGGGCACCAAAAAATAAAAAAATAATTCAAAATCATCCACTTTTTCATTAAGGATTCTCCATTTCGGTAAAGCCTGGTGAACAGAATTCTTTATTAACATTTAATATCGCATTGTGTGGCACATAATTCGAAACAGGACTCAGATTTGGCCATATTTTTTGATTTTTTATATCAGCTTCATCAAAAATATCCTTTACCAAAGCCTGGGCAGTAGTCGCATAATTAGCGCCTTCGGCTACTGCCCAACCTGAATCCCAACTTTTGGAAGCGGCTGAATCATTAAAGGTTCCAATCACCTGTGCCATCCAAGCTAAAATTGGGTTTACACCAATTTTCATGACTTTTTACCCAGTCATGCCTCCGATACCACTTCAAATTCGGTCACTTGATCTCTCACACTTTTAATAGCTTCCTGAACTGTGTGAAATCGTGCTCTTTCACATAATTTCAAAAAAGAAGGGCTATATTTTTTTCCGGGTATTGGCTTGATACAAATTTTGCCGCGATTCAAAAACTTAACACCGCTCGCACTTGCTCCTAATAACGCTAAACTCGTTAATCCTATGAACTTTTTTCGAGTAATTGCATCGTTTAGGTTCATAATTCGCAAAAATTAACTTTCCCACATAAACCCGTCAAACAAAAATACTTAAAAAGGTTTAATATTTTATGAGTTGAATAATTTATCAGTGCGAGTAATTGATTTTTTCCCAATAAAATTGAATGGTCTTAGGATAAAGTTGATGCTCCTGTTGTCGGATGCGTTCGTATAAAATTTCCGCATTATCTTGAGGCAAAATGGCTACACGTCTTTGAGCTAAAATTGGGCCGCTATCGAGTTCTTTTGTGACGATATGCACGGTGCAACCAGTTTCTTTCTCATCACTTTGCCAGACTTGCTCCCAAGCTTTTTTACCCCGAAATTTAGGCAATAAGGAAGGGTGAATATTTAAAATGTGATTAGGAAATGTATTCACAAAATCAGCGCTTAAAACTCGCATAAAACCGGCCAAAATTACGAGATCCACTTGATGCTGTTTCAACAAAGCAATCGTCTCGGTTTCAAACTTTTCGCGATTAATAAAAAAATGGGGCACTTGAAACTGTTTCGCTTTTTGCAAAATACCCGCTTCTGCTATGTCGCTAATGACCAGCTTGATTTCCGCCTTTAATTGATTCTGTTGAACGGCGTGATAAATCGCCTCAAAATTCGATCCTTTGCCCGAACCTAAAATTCCTAAAAAAGGCCGCCTCATGCGCCCATTCGCTGAATGAGTGTTGTCGTGGAACGTCCGGGCACTAAGGGTAAAATCTTAATTTCCGCTCCAACCTGCTGCAATGCTTTCAATTCTTCCGGATCGAGGGTGTCCGGTTTGTAGTCGCCGCCCTTAGCATAAATATCAGGCGCAATCGCTCGAATGAGTTGATCGCAGCGCACTTCTTCAAAAATGGTAACCCAATCAACACACGCCAAAGCCGATAAAACTTCTGCGCGATCCTCCTGATTGTTAAGAGGTCTTTTTTCGCCTTTCAAAGCTTTAACCGAACTATCGCTATTGAGACCTATCCACAATATATCACCTAAAGCCTTGGCTTGCTGTAAGTAACGCACATGACCAACGTGTAGTAGATCAAAACAACCATTAGTCATGACAACCCGCTGCTTTTTGGCTCGGCACTGGTTTCTGAATGATTCAATTTCCTCAAAAGGCACTAATTTTAGGTTTCTCGCTTGCATTGGTTTTACTCTTGACCATTTTAACTTAACTCGCAACATCAACTTTTTTAAAAATTCATTTTAAGTATGATCGATCTTTTCTGGCTCGTCAGCTATTTAATTGTTACCATTGGCCTAGCACTTTTTGGGCTTCACCGCTATTTCATGCTTTTTTTATATTATAAAAATCGTCATAAAGCCCAAAACCCCTTGTCTCATTTCGACGACCTACCCATCGTAACTGTTCAAATTCCCGTTTACAATGAAATGTATGTGGTGGAACGACTCATTCAATCCGTTGCCAAACTCAATTATCCCAAAGAAAAGCTCGAAATTCAGGTTTTAGACGATTCCACAGACGAAAGTCGGGATATTGCTGCCGAACAGATTAAATTAATTCAAGCAGAAGGGTTTGACATCAAACATATAGTCCGAACCAATCGCAAAGGGTTCAAGGCAGGCGCCCTCGCTCTTGGCTTGCAACAAGCGCGTGGCGAAT
Organism: Verrucomicrobiia bacterium; assembly: GCA_019694135.1. Lineage (NCBI taxonomy): Bacteria > Pseudomonadati > Verrucomicrobiota > Verrucomicrobiia > Verrucomicrobiia bacterium. The sequence goes on from JAIBCM010000001.1 coordinate 261,892, forward strand.
TTCTTGCCATTTTTGATGCTGATTTCATGCCCACCCCCAACCTTCTCCAGGAAACGATTCACTTTTTTACTAATCCTAACATTGGCATGATCCAAACGCGTTGGGGACATCTCAATCGCCACTATTCCTTGCTCACGCGCATCCAAGCCCTGTTTCTAGATGGTCATTTACTCATCGAACAAACTGCCCGCAACATGTCCGGACGCTTTTTTAATTTTAACGGAACCGCGGGCATCTGGCGCAAAAGCTGTATCGAAGCCGCCGGCGGTTGGCAACACGACACGCTTACCGAAGATTTAGATTTGAGTTATCGCGCGCAAATGAAAGGATGGAAATTCATTTTTCTTCCCCACCTCATCACTCCCGCTGAGTTGCCAGTAGAAATGAACGCTTTCAAAAGCCAGCAACATCGCTGGGCCAAGGGCAGCGTGCAAACCTGCAAAAAACTTTTACCCAAAATTTGGCGCGGTAATTTCCCCTTTCGCATCAAACTCGAAGCCACCCTGCATTTAACCAGCAATTTCGCTTACCTTTTGCTTTTTGCTATGTGTCTTCTCATTAACCCTTCACTCGCTCCCACCAAAGCTTTGAACTGGAGCGAAATGCTTTATATGCATATCCCCATTTTCTCTTTTGCCTCGCTTTCCGTTATTATCTTTTATCTTTGCGCTCTCAAAGAACTTCATAAAGAGTGGTGGCGCGAGTTGTGGTGCGTCCCTTTTCTCATCGCTACCGGCATCGGTATGTCCGTGAACAACGCCAAGGCAGTATTAGAAGCCATTTTCAATTATCAAACCGGTTTTGCGCGCACTCCTAAATACGGCATCCAAAAACCGAAAGAAAAATGGCAAAAGAAAAAATATCTCGCTTTCAAAAACTTCTTGCCCTTAGTCGAAATTTTTATGGCGCTTTATTTTGGACAATTCATCGTGCGCGCTCTGAAAAATGAAGCTTATCTGGGTGTTTTTATGCCCTCACTTTTCTTTTTTGGTTTTCTTTATGTCGCTTTGCTATCTCTCTTCCAGCATCGCCATTTCCAATTTTTGACCTTTTCGAATCGCGAATCGACTACTTAAATTCATGAAAATTGTTTTAGCTTATTCTGGGGGACTTGACACCTCGGTCATTTTAACCTGGCTTAAAGAAAAATATCAGGCCGAAATCATCGCCTTTTGCGCCAACATCGGACAAGAAGAAGAGCTCGACGGCCTGGAAGCAAAAGCGCTGCAAACCGGCGCCTCAAAATGTTATATCAGTGATTTACAAGAAGAGTTTGCCCAGGATTTTATTTTTCCCATGCTTCAAGCTGGAGCGATTTATGAGAATCAATATTTCTTAGGCACCAGCATCGCACGACCGCTCATCGCAAAAAAAATGATCGAAATCGCTCGAAAAGAAGGCGCCAGCCACATTGCCCACGGCGCTACAGGTAAGGGCAACGATCAAGTTCGCTTTGAATTAACTGTGGCAGCGCTCGCGCCCGAACTTGAAGTCATCGCTCCTTGGCGAGATCAAACGTTTCGTGAAACTTTTCCAGGTCGAACCGAAATGATTGCTTATGCGGCAAAACATAAAATTAACGTAGAGGCCAGCGCTAAAAAACCTTACTCCATGGATCGCAACCTGCTTCACATCTCTTATGAAGCAGGAATCTTGGAGGATCCATGGCTCGACGCCTCCACACCCGACCATCGAGCCATGTATAAACTTTCCGTTTCACCCGAAGACGCACCCGACCAACCGGAATATGTTGAGTTGGAATTCGAGCAAGGCAATTGCATTGCAGTAAATGGTAAAAAATTATCACCCCTCCAAGTCATGAAAACTCTTAACCAACTCGGCGGCAAACATGGCATCGGTCGCGTTGATTTGGTGGAAAATCGATTTGTCGGGATGAAATCGCGCGGCATTTATGAAACTCCAGGCGGCGCTATTCTCCATTTTGCACATCGACAACTCGAAACATTAACCATGGATCGCGAAGTCATGCATTTGCGCGATAGCTTGATTCCTAAATATAGTGAACTGGTTTATTACGGTTTCTGGTTTTCCCCAGAACGAGACTTTTTGCAAGCAGCCGTCACCGAATCCCAAAAAAATGTAACTGGCACCGTGCGCCTCAAACTTTATAAAGGAAACTTAATCACCGCCGGACGCAAATCGCCTTTTTCGCTTTATAATCCGCATATTGCCACGATGGAAGAAGATCCCACGCAAGCCTACAATCAAGATGACGCCACCGGCTTCATTCGATTAAACGGACTGCGCTTAAAAGTGGCTTCTCAAATTCGTCGCGCAAAATAATAAAACCGCTTACGCTAAGTAAATGATGGCGACGTGGTTAAAAATATTAATTCAAAAATTGGGAAAATCGCGCGTTTCGATTGATCCCAAAATTCTTGAAATTCACGCAAAAGACGCCTGGTTCGCTTCGCATCAACCCGAAGCCGTCGTGTTTGCCGATTCCACAGCCACCATTAGCAAAACATTACAATTTGCGAACCGATACAAAATTCCTGTCACCGCACGCGGCGCTGGACGCGGTTATGTGGGCGGCTGCGTGCCTCAAAGAGGCGGCATTGTGCTTTCACTAGCGCGCATGAAACGCATTAAAGAACTCCACGTTGAAGATGGCATTGCTGTGGTTGAACCTGGCGTCATTACGGGCGATTTGCAAGAAGCCGCAAAAAAGAGAGGTCTCTTTTATCCACCCGATCCTGCCAGTTTAAAAGAATGCACTCTAGGCGGAAATGTCGCAACCAATGCGGGTGGTCCACGCTGTTTAAAATATGGTGTTACTCGACATTACATATTAGGCCTAACCATCGTTTTAGCTGATGGTTCTGTTGTAAAAGTGGGCAGTCGCACCATGAAAAACAAAAGTGGCTTCGATCTCGTCGGCCTTTTTGTGGGAAGCGAAGGCATGTTAGGCATCGTTTCGGAAATAACTGTCCGACTCTTGCCACTCCCCACCCATCGCGGCGCACTTTCCGCAAGCTTTACCACGGCACAACATGCCGCCAAAGCTGTGCAAACGATTTTGCAAAAAGGCATTTTACCTTCCGCATTGGAAATTGCTGATCGTTTTACTTTGGAAGCTGCACGCAGCCATTTAGGAAAAAATAAACTCATTCCTCCTGGTAAAGCACATCTTCTCATCGAAGTGGACGGCAATCGAGCCAGTGTGCAAAATGATTTAAAACGATTAACACAAATAGTAAAACAATGCCGAGCACTACAGATTATTACGGCAGAAACCCAACAAGAATGCGAAAAACTTTGGGAATTGCGTCGACAATTCTCACAGTCACTCAAAGCGACCGGTCTTACCAAACTGAACGAAGATATCGCTATTCCAAGAAGTCGTTTGATCGATTTATTTGCTTTTGCCGAGAAATTGCATCGTCGCTACCAAATCCCAGTCGCCTGTTTTGGTCACGCTGGTGATGGCAATATTCATGTTAATCTCATGGTTGATTTATCAACCCGTGGTATTTCTAAAAAAATGAATCAAGCGCTGGATGGACTGTTCCATCAGACTCTCGCGTGGAACGGTGTTATCACAGGTGAACATGGCATCGGCCTTGCCAAAAAACGGTGGTGGCCCAAAGCGGCTTCTCGCGAATTACGCATACTTCATGCTAAAATTAAAAAAGCAATGGATCCTTATAATTTATTAAATCCGGGCAAGTTTGCTTAATTTAAAAAAGAAGCTATTTGTTTTGCGGCTTCTCGAAACACCTGGCTAACCCGTATGTCGGGATAACGCAGCACAATGGGTTTACCTTCATCTCCAGCTTCTCGCGTTGCCATATCAATAGGAATTTGCGCCAACAAGGGAACCCCCAGTTTTTCTGCTTCCGCCTTACCTCCTCCACTCCCAAAAATATCGTAACGTTTGCCATCACTGGGACACAAAAAATAACTCATATTTTCGATTAGTCCGAGAATCTTGACATTCACTTTGCCAAACATGCCAACCGCTTTTCGTGCATCAATGAGCGCTACTTCTTGTGGTGTAGTGACAATAACAGCGCCTGTTAACACTACATTTTGCACAACCGTCAGTTGAATATCGCCTGTGCCTGGTGGCAAATCCAAAATCAAAACATCCAAATCGCCCCAAATAACTCCACGCAAAAATTGCTGAGTAAAACGTGTTACCATAGGGCCGCGTAAAACCGCCGGGGCGGAAGCATCGACTAAAAACCCCATGCTCATTAATTTTAACCCGTAACGCTCAATAGGAACAATCTTTTCATCTTCGGTAGCTTGCGGATTTTCTGTTGTGCCAAACATTAATGCCATACTGGGGCCATACATATCGCAATCACAAAGGCCCGTTTTCAAATTCATTTGTTCAAAGGCACACGCCAGATTAGCAGCAACTGTGGATTTCCCCACTCCTCCTTTTCCACTAGCAACGGCAATAATATGTTTCACGCCAGGAATAGAAAACTGAGAATCGCTAGGGGACGTTTTTGCCGGTGTTGCAACCGCTTGGCGATGAATATGAATATCAAAACGTTCAATTTCTCGAATATCTTCTAAAACTGCCTGAATATCGTTTCGCAACTTATCCACCACCGCCTCTTCATTCGTTGAGAGGGACAAAGTAATGATAGCAACCCCTTTTTCGATCTGAACCGATTGAACTAACCCAAAGGAAACGATATCCCGGCTAAATCCCGGATATTTAACCTGTTTAAGTTTTGCTTGAATGATTTCTTCCAAAGCCATAAATGACAAAGTCGAAAATTAGCTTATTTTTTATCATGTGCAATGACACTTTTCCATTTTAGCAAAATTAACTCCCATGAAATTTATTGTTACCTGTGGTCCCAGTTATGAACCGATTGATGAAGTGCGGTTAATCACCAATTTTTCAACTTCCCAATTAGGCACCGAACTTACCAATTTTTTAAGAGCAAAAGGAGATGATGTGATTTGTTTAAAAGGTTTGGGCAGCACTTATTTTGGAAATAACGCCGCCACCCAACTCATTTCTTTTTCCACTTCCGACAATCTTGCAAGTCAGCTACAAAGAATCGCTAAAGATAGTGAGATCAACGCAGTTTTTCATGCAGCTGGAGTGAGTGACTACCAGGTCGTCGGCGTTTACTCTTCCGCAGGCAACTCCATCGCGACAAAAAAAATCACCACCTCTGAAGAAGAAATTATCATGCATCTCAAACCAACCACGAAAATCATTCGCTCTTTGCGTGAATGGTTTCCTAAAGCGGTATTGGTAGGTTGGAAATATGAAGTAGAAGGCGATCAACAATCGGCCTTGGCCAAAGGTCGCGAACAAATTCTTACTGCCTCTACGGATGCCTGTGTTGTTAATGGCCCTCTTTTTGGATCAGGATTTGCGTTGTGCCAAAAAGATAAAGACCCTGCCTTTTTTTCTGAACGACCCGATCTCTTTGAAGAGCTTTATCGTCTGGTTTGATTTGACGCTTCACCTAAATCGCGCTAAACTAAGGTAATGTCGAACTTAGTTATAGGAAAGCATTATCCGACGCGAGAAAAAATCGTCGAGATTGCCTGCATTTTGATGCGTAAAAAAGGGTTTCATGCGACCACTTTGGACGATATCTTAAAAGAATTAGGCATGAGCAAAGGCTCTTTCTTTTATTACTTTAAATCGAAGGAAGCTTTAGGCTACGCAGTGATTGAACGTTTTCGCGAACGTCTTATGAATTTTACCGATTTGTCTTTGGGTCAGGTTAATAAATCGCCCATGGAACGACTCAATTTACACTTCGAAAATCTTATTAATGATTTTAGTCAACACCAATGCCCTACCGGTTGTCCCTTCGGCATGTTGGCTCAGGAGTTAAGTGAAAGACATCCCGGATTTCGCTTGAGATTAGCCGAGATCTTCGATGAATTCAGTGGTCTTTGGCAAAAACTTTTAGAGGAAGCCAAAGCCATGGGTGAACTTTATGAGGCTGTGGATTGTAAAGCGCTTGCCGATTTCATAGTTGGTGACTTGCAAGGAGCACTTCTTTTGATGAAAACCACTCAAGACGTAAATCGCTTAAAACGTCACCTCTTTCACACACGCGATTATCTCACTTCACTACGGGCTTATTAATTTTTTGATCCATTAAATTTGCTGGATGCCAACCCGTAGTTCAGTAACATATCACCTTCATGACTCATTTTCCCACTTTGAGCATCGTAGCGCCGATTTATAATGAAAGCGGCAATCTCGCGCCTTTGATCCAAGAAATCGAAATCGCACTGCAAAGTTATCCTGCCACATGGGAAATCATCTTAGTCGACGATGGCAGCACCGATGAATCGCGAAAAGAAATACAACACATTACTAAAACTTCACCGCGTCTCAAACCACTATTTTTAAAACGCAATTTTGGTCAAACCGCCGCACTCTCAGCCGGCATCGATATCAGCACAGGGGAAGTCATTGTCACGATGGACGCCGATCGCCAAAATGATCCCGCTGACATCATGTCATTACTCAACAAAATGGCGGAAGGTTATGATGTTGTCAGCGGTTGGCGAAAAGCGCGTCAAGACCACTTTTTAACTCGCACCTTACCTTCTCGCATAGCCAATAAATTAATCTCCTTTTTTACCGGCGTGCCACTGCACGATTATGGTTGCTCCTTAAAAGCCTACACTCGAGAAACCATCTCCAGTTTTCGATTATACGGAGAAATGCACCGCTTTTTGCCAGCACTTTGCACATGGCGAGGGGCCAAAGTTGCTGAAATTCCGGTTAACCATCGGCCTCGCACGCAAGGGGTTTCCAAATATGGTTTAAATCGCACTTTTCGCGTTCTACTTGACCTGCTTACCGTAAAATTTCTTTTAGAATATTCCACTAAACCCATGCGCGTCTTTGGCACAGCCGGCTTTTGTTTCACCGGTCTTGGAATAGCCATTAGCCTTTATCTCTCCGGATTAAAATTGATTGCCCATGAAAATATTGGTCAACGCCCGCTTTTATTTTTAGGCATTTTACTTATCATCGTGGGCCTTCAACTCATTATGCTAGGGCTAATCAGTGAATTGCTCGTTCGCATTTATTACGAAAGCCAAAATAAAACCGTTTACCAGATCGACCATTCAACCCAACGTTAGCGCGTGAAACCTAAAAAAATTTTAGTGTTATGCCTCCGCTATTTAGGCGACACCCTTTTAACCCGACCTGTTTTGCGTGCGCTTTCTCTTCAATTTCCCCAAACCCAGATTGATATTCTCATTCCACAAGGAACCGAAGTTGCTTTAGAACATTTTCCTTATTCGTTTCAAATTTTAAAATGGCCTCGATCTCAATCTGCGGCGCTTCCCGTTCTTTTTCACATTTTTCGTCAACATTACGATTGGACGATTGATCTTACCGGTAATGATCGCACCGCGCTTTTGACCTTACTTTCCCATGCCAAACATCGAATCAGCTACGAAAAGAAAAAGCCGCGCTGGCAACGATGGCGCAGCCAACTTTACAACATTCGCATCTCTCACGAAAAAAAGAAACCGCACATTTTATATCAACACCAAAAACTCCTCGAAACATGCGATGTTCCATTCCAAGGCATATCTCTAGAACTCAAAGCAAGCCAAAAAGCTCAAGACACCATTTCATCACTCTTAGCGCTTTATTCTGATAAAAAAATATTGCTAGCCCATCTGACCTCGCGCGATATGCAAAAAAGCCTTCCCATTTCTCTGGTTCGCGAAGTTCTAATCCATTTATTAAAGCAAAATTGCGCAATCATTTTTACACATGGCACAACACTTCAAGAAAAAGATTATGTCACCCAATGCATGCAAGATTTTCCAACGACCCATCTCAAAATGATGCCAATACTAAGGTGGGATGAGCTAATTGCTCTCGTCTCGAAAAGTAACGCTTATTGGGGTGTTGACACCGCTCCGACTCATCTCGCCTCGGATCTACAAAAACCTATGCTCGTCCATTACGGCCCTTCCAATGCCCCACAATGGCATCCTTTAAATCCTCAGGCCGATATCATAGTTTCCTCTTGTAACTGTTTAAAAACAAAACAAAAACTGTGTCCTGAAAGCGTGAGCGGCAAATGTTTTAACGCATTATCCTCTACTTCTATCGCGTCCATTCTTAGTAAAAAACTATTTTACTTCAACAACTGATAAAGCCGCCGAAGATTTTCACGATCCTCATGCATATCCTCACTTTTAGGAGTCTCTAAAACCTTAGGAATAGTAAAAAAACGTTTATCATTCAATAACCATCGAAACGTAGACAACCCAATCTTTCCTTTGCCAATATGCTCATGCCTATCCACTCGCGAACCCAAAGCTGTCTTGGAATCGTTCAAATGAAAAGCTGCAACCTGTTTCAAACCGATTAACTGATCCAATCGCGAAACCGTTTTCTGATAGCCTTTTTCCTTATGAATTTCATAACCCGCAGCAAAAAGGTGCGCGGTATCAACACAAACACAAAACCGTTTTGACTGTTTTACCTTCTCTAAAATAGAAGCCAAATGCTCCAACTCATGCCCAATTGAAGTTCCCTGACCCGCAGTGGTTTCCAAAGCAATGCACGTTTTCGCATGCGATGTCTTCTCAACCGCCTCATCCAAGGCTTTAACAACTCGCCGAATTCCTTCTTCCACTCCTGCTCCCAAATGAGCGCCAGGATGCAATACCAAAAAGGGTAGTTGCAATTGATCGGCCCGCTGCAACTCTTCAATAAGAGCGCGAATCGATTTCTTTCTCACGTCACCCTCAGGCGCTGCGGGATTAATGAGATAACCGCTATGCGCAAAAATACATTGCAACTCTTTTCGGCGAGGATGCTCTAGAAAAGGACGACACATTTCTTTTTTCAAAGGAGGAGCAAACCACTGGCGATTACTTTTTACAAAAATCTGCATCACGCCGCACCCCACCGATAAAGCTCGATCAATTGCCAAATCAAAGCCGCCTGCTATAGAAACATGAGCGCCTAAATTGGAAATAATTTTAGAATGCCTCCCTACTTTTAACATAATTGACGTTTGTATTACATCCATTGACGTAGTAACACAATTCGATAAGCTATTCTCCTTATTTCATGGACTATCTTAAAAAAGCGCGTGCGGTAATTGATCTAGAAATTTCCGCATTGAACGATTTGAAAAAACGTTTGGGCATTTCTTTTAGCAACACGGTTAAGCAAATGCTTCAAAGTTTACAAAAGGGCAATAAAATCATTGCTACCGGCATTGGTAAATCAGGACATATTGCAGAAAAAATTGCTGCTACATTAACCAGCACCGGCGCGCCTTGCATCTATTTGAATTGTGTGAACGCTTTGCATGGCGACTTAGGAATCCTTTCAGAAGGAGACACGCTTCTTATTTTCAGTTATAGCGGTGAAACACAGGAAGTCTTGCAAGCTCTGCCGGCGCTTGCTCGACATCGCATTCAAATGATCGCTGTCACGGGCAACGCTAAATCGACGCTAGCCCGCAGCGCGCACATTCATTTAGACGTAAAAGTAAAACGCGAAGCTTGCCCTTTGAATTTAGCGCCCACCTCCAGCACCACAGCGATGCTCGTTTTAGGAGATGCTTTAGCCATGGTCTTATTGGAGGCTCGCGGATTTAAAAAAGAAGATTTTGCAAAATTTCATCCAGGTGGAACTATTGGAAAAAATTTATTACTCCGTGTCTCGGACGTCATGCGACCGCCTGATCAAATGGCGTTGGTTCCAGAAACTGCAACAGTCATGCAAGCCTTGGCAGCCACAACAAAAGCTCGCGCGGGCGCAGCAATTGTGATCGATTCTCGAGGTAAATTGGCCGGCATTTTTACCCAAGGCGATTTTGCGCGCCACTATCAAACTAACGCGCAAATTGGTCGAGAAAAAATTAAAAAAGTCATGACATCAAACCCGCTTACTGTCGATAAAGACAAGCTGGCGGTGGAAGCTTTAAAAATTTTTGAAAAACATAATATTGACGATTTAGTCGTCATCGACCACAAAAGTAACCCTGTCGGTCTTGTCGATGCGCAAGACTTGGCTAAACATAAATTAGTATAATCGAAAAAGAAGAAAGAAATCCTATGGCAGTTAACGCAAACGACCTTCGTAAAGGCATGGCAATTAAACATAACAATGACACCTGTGTGGTGTTGGAAGTTTCCCATCGCACTCCAGGCAATCTTCGCGCTTTTGTGCAAGCGACTTTACGCAGTGTGAATACAGGCAAATCGCTCGTGCAACGTTTCGGTAGCACAGAAAAAGTCGAAGAAGTTATGTTGAACCGAAGCAAATTAGAATTCAGTTACAAAGATCAAAATGGTTATCATTTTATCGATCCGCAAACCTATGATACTCACACGTTACAGGAAGATTTAATCAGCGAGGCCAAAGATTACCTCGTGGAAAATTTGAGTATTGAAGTGCTTTTTATTGAAGACAAAGCCGTCTCTTTAGAATTACCCTCAAGCGTGGTTTTAAAAGTGACCGAATCACCAGAAGGCATTCGAGGTGATTCTGCCAATAACGTCATGAAAACAGCCACCATGGAAACAGGTCTTCAAGTCCAAGTTCCTCTTTTCATCAAGGAAGGTGAATCACTCAAGATCGACACACGCACCGGCGCCTATATGAGTCGAGCTTAAACTTTGAAGAAAAGTGATCAACGGTGACTAGAAATGCTAACTTGGACGAAGAAATAAGAGAAAAACCCACCGCGCCAAAAATGAAATGGATCTAGTTTTTCTTCGAGCTCTACTTAAAAAAGAGCAAAAAAATAATAAAATTGACGGACAAAATTAAGCCTGTTAAATTATTATATTATGGTTAATTTTCCTGCCATCTTAAGTGAAAAAGCGCTGCTACTACTGAGCAACGTGATGGCGGGGTGTTAATCTGAAAAGAAGAATTTTTGGTTTAACCCCACTGGTAAGTGGGGTTTTTTTATGGAAAAAATGAGAAAGAAAAGTTATGAGCGAAAAAGTTAGAATTTTTGATACCACCTTGCGCGATGGCGAGCAATGCCCAGGCGCAAGCATGAATAACCGTGAAAAAATGGAAGTAGCGCGACAACTCGAGCGCTTGGGAGTTGACATCATTGAAGCGGGTTTTCCAGTCATTAGCGATGGGGATTTCGCTTCAGTTTCTCAAATTGCTAAAGAAATTCGCACTCCTATTATCGCGGGATTGGCTCGTTGCGTTCCTAAAGACATCGACGCTGCGGGTGCTGCCTTAAAAGCGGCGGGAAAACGCGCGCGCATTCATGTGTTTCTTGGCACTTCCAAGATTCATCGCGAATTTAAATTTGGCAAGGCGCAAAACGAAATTTTGCGTTTAGCTGTGGAAGGCGTGAAACGCGCGCGCACTTATGTTAAAGATATTGAATTTTCACCAGAAGACGCCTCTCGAACGGAATTGGATTTTCTCGTGAAAATTGTGGAGGCTGCCATTTCTGCAGGTGCTACGACAATTAATATGCCAGACACCGTGGGTTATTCCACGCCAGAAGCTTACGCACACATGTTTCGCTATGTTATAGAAAATGCCAAAGGCGCAAAAAATGCTATTTTCAGCACGCATTGTCACAATGACTTAGGGTTAGCGGTCGCCAATTCTTTAGCCGCCGTGCAAGCAGGAGCGCGCCAAGTGGAGTGCACCCTTAACGGAATTGGCGAACGCGCCGGTAACGCAGCTTTGGAAGAAGTAGTCATGGCGATCAAAACGCGCCCGGATATTTATCAAGATGTCAAAACCAACATTCGCACTCGAGAAATTGTGAAATCGTCTCGTTTGGTTTCGCGCATGTGCAGCTTTTTGGTTCAACGCAATAAAGCTATCGTAGGCGAAAATGCTTTCGCACATAGTGCTGGAATTCATCAAGACGGTATTTTGAAAAAACGGGAAACGTATGAAATTATGGATCCTCACGACGTGGGGTGGGGTGATACAGAGTTGCCTTTGACCAAACACAGCGGTCGTCATGCCATGGTAATACGATTAAAACATTTAGGCTACCAACTCACAGAAAAAGAAATTGATGCGGTATTTGTGCGTTTCAAAGAAATCGGCGATCGCAAGAAATTTGTTTACGACGATGATTTGGCTGCATTGATTGACGATCAAGTTTTAGAAACGCACGAAACCTACGCTTTAGACTACTTGAACGTCACGACAGGCAATAAAACTATAGCTACTGCTACCGTGCGATTAAAAACGGGCAATGAAATTAAACAGGATGCAAGCACTGGCGATGGTCCTGTTGATGCGGCTTTAAAAACAATCGACCGCATCACAGGTAAACGTGGCGCATTAAAAGATTATCAGTTGCGCGCAGTCACCGGAGGCAAAGATGCTGTTGGTGAAGTCACCGTTAAAATTGATTTTGGTAATCACGAGCTTATCACGGGCAAAGGTGCGAGTACTGATGTAATCGAAGCCAGTGTTCGCGCTTATTTAAATGCGGTCAATCGCGTGCTCACCCAAAAAATGATAAAGAAGAAAAGGGCTAAAGGCCCTTAAGCGAGTCTCGAGAATTAGGCGGCGACAACTTCGGAAAAATTCGATTTTGCTTTTAAAAATCGAGTTAAGCTTTCGCCACTAGGCTCGCAGTGCGCCTGTTCGATTGCTTTCAATACACGCGCCTCATTCATGATAAAGCGATTACGTTTATAAAGAAGATAATCATTCCTTTGTGTTTCTGGAGTTAAATTAATGGTCACCAAATTTGCTCCAGCCTTTAGTGCTTTAGTATAGCCTTGAGTTCCGACAAGATTCATGGCGCTGACCGCGGGAATAATCCAATGGGGATTTTTTAATCGCATCCAAGCCAAACATTGTAAAACCGTTTCTAAATTTGCCACGGGTTCTTCGCGATAAGGTGTTTGATCACCCGGAATAAAAGGGCTAACACTCCCCCCGGCTAAAGGTAATGAAGAAAGCAAACGAAGCGTTTCTTCGATATATGCTTGCGTTTGGTGCGGCAATCCCAAAATAAATCCCGAAGAAACAAACCAACCCGTTTCCGCTAAAAATCGAATCGTTTTCAAACGTCGTTCAAAATTACCCGGCGCTTGAACTTGTTGATAATGCGAAGCATTACCCGTTTCCAATTTCAAAATGTAATAACTCGCTCCCGCCTCTTTCAGCTCCGCATAAAGACTCGTATCCAAAGTGCCCAAACAAACGCTAACACCTAAAGAAGTTTCTCTCTTAATTTCACGAATCAAGGGAAGAACAATTTCGCGAACCGCAACCGGATCCTCGCCCGCTTGCAAATTAATATCCGTCACGCTCGTCGGCAACTGTTCAAAAATTATCTTTCTTAATTGATCAAGAGAAAGACGATAACGATTTAAATCGCGATTCTCACGTCGCATGCCGCAATAACAACAGTTTTGTCGACAAAAATTAGAAACTTCAATCACCCCACGCACAAAAATTTTATTTCCAAAAATTTCCTGACGCAGCTCACCCCCTCGAGTAATAGGCTGGGCTTCAAAACCAATCCCTTCGAAATTAGTTTCGCGCCTTTTAAAAACTTTTCCTTCTTTCATACAACCTGTGCAATCTTATTTTTCCACCATTTTTTTCGGCCCCATTTGACCGGCCAGGGCAACCAACAAATCAGCCAACCCATAGCACGGATCAAACTCCATGCTACTATACCCCAAGAATGGCGCCATAGCATAATACAATTTACTTTCCTACATAAAATTTTGGCAAAAATAAACTCCATCAGCAACGTTATTAATATTCCTAATAGCCCCACTGCCCACTTTTGACTGATTCCCAAAAAAATAAACCAGCCTAATAATGGAAAAATAACAAGTTGAGCAGCAAAACCTGCGGGCTGGCACCACCGTATTGTTTTTTGCCAACGCAAATAATGTAAAAGCGCCGCTTGCCACTTTTTTTCTTCAGCTGTGGTTTCCAAAACAACTTGACCCACTTGAGTGCTATTCAACAGTTTTCCCAATATAAAATCGTCCGCTAAAGCACACCCCAGTGTTTCCCAAAAAATAGAATTTTTGGCTGCATCACCATGAAAAAATAAACTTGCGCCAAAACCCAAATCCTTCTTCTTTTTTCGCGCCAACGCCATAATGCCAGGAAAAAGTTCCACATTCACAAAAAGCGTCTCCAACATCGCCGGCACTGAATTAAAACGTCTAATCACATAAGCATGAGTTAAAAGCCGTCCCTCGCCTTGAGCAAATTCTTCTCGTGCTTTTTTCATAAAACCTGGTGGGGCGATAACATCCGCATCACTCCACAACCACCATTCTCCTTGAGCGTGAGCCGACAAAATCCGTTGCCACGAAATTTTAGGATTAGGAAACAAATCCGGTTCCGTTCGCCAAACGATTTTTACTTGTTTCCAAACATGAGAAAAAGTTAATGCCCATTGCTCTAAAATAGGTTGCCACAACTTTCGTTCACTCTCCCAAAATCCCAACAACACCTCACATCCTTCATCCAGTTGAGAGCAAAAAGATGCTAAGGCTTTTTCGATTCTGGCAACATTCTGATAATCAAAAATTAAAGGCACTGGCTTAAAAATGGTTAAAAACTCAAATTTTTTGCCTTTAGCATTTTCGGAGACGCCCATTTTTTTTTGTTTCACCAACCAAAACGCAGAACACCACCAGACAAATGCCAGCAAAGTCCAACCCCAAAACCATCCTTCAACTGACATGACGATCCACAGCCCAATCTTCCATACCGGAAAATTCTTGAGCCAAACGTTGTTGAAACCAAGTCACCGATTTCTTAATACTTTCTTCCATGGCTATTTTCGGTTTCCACCCCAACTCATCATGCGCCTTTCTTGTTTTGAAAAATTGAATATTCTTGGCTTGCCAGGCTGTTTCCAGATTTAATCGCAATCCCTGTTGACTCATCAAACTAACCGCCTCCCCCACCATTCCTCCCAACATAATCAAACCCCAAGGCAAAACCCATCGGGGCGCTGGTAATCCTGTTATTTTTGACAGTAAACCTAAAAATTCCTGCAACCACAAATTTTCTCCAGCCAAAATATAACGTTCTCCCAAACGTCCTTTTTTGCCCGTAGCAATCATGCCATCTGCTAAATCTTGAACATCCAAAAAGTTAAGTCCAGCACGACAAGAACAAGGAAAGCGACGCAACAAAAAATCGCGAATGATTTGTCCAGTAGGAGTCGGCCTTTCATCCTCAGCGCCAATCGGAGATGCCGCACTAGCAATAACTACTGGCAAGCCGCGTTTCGCCCAATTTAAAGCGATTTGCTCTGAGCGCCATTTGGAAAATTTATACACTGACCATTTTGGAATTTGATAAGGATAATCTTTTTCGGTTAAAGCCCGTGTAGGACCACTTAAAATTCCTGCAGAACTTAAATGAACCACCTGATTTACACGTGCTCGCCAAGCTGCTTGCATGATCTGTTCCGTTCCTCCTACATTTACCGATAAAACCTTTTTACGCCCTCGTAAACCAAATCGATAAATACCAGCCACATGAAAAATCGTAGCTACGTCTTGACATGCTCGATCCATTCCCACACCCGACTCCAAATCACCCTCCACAACGTCCACCGCCTTATCAAAAAGAGAAACCACCTTTTGAGAGGAGCGCGCAAAAAGGCGCACGGCAAAACCTTGCTCTATCAATCGACGCACTAAATGTCGACCAATAAAGCCTGTACCACCCGTTACGAGAACTTGCTCTGCCATAAATGATTTGGCATCCTAAAGAGTCTTTATGTCGAGAGAAATCTTTTTTACAGCAGACGATTTCGGATTAACTTCCGAAGTCAACGCTGCAATTCTCCATGCTCATTACCATGGCAAACTTCACGGAGCCGCACTCATGATGGGCCAACCCGCAACAGAAGAAGCCATCACTCTCGCTCGCAAAACACCTTCACTACAGATAGGATTTCATCTCCATCTTAACGATTCTCAACCTTTGACTTTGCAACGCTGGCCGTGGAAGCAATCACCGGTCAAAGCAGGTTTTGCCATCGGTTTCTCCTCAAAAGCCCGTGAATGGGTTCATCATGAAATCCAACAACAGTGGCAAGCTTTTCAAGCCACTCAATTACCCTGCGCTTTTATCAATGCTCATCATCATATTCATGCACATCCCTACGTCTATTTTACCTTACTACAAATAATATCCCCTCAATTTCGAGGCTGGATTCGTCTGGGAAAAACTCAAACCTTTAAAAATAAAGCCAATCTCCCCATAGTCCTGATGAACCAATTTTTTCGACTTTATAAAAAATTTAATTTTTTTCGTATGACCAATACTTTGTGGGGCGTGGATCGCACTTTTTGTATGAACCCTGATGAAATTCGTCAAACCATTGTTAGTCTCGGTGATGGATTGCACGAATTTATTTTTCATCCTCGTAAAATCCGCAATGATTTAGACACCGAATGTTTACTCGCTTTACGCTCCTGCTCCTTAGTTTAACGTTTTTTGGCTGTTCGCATCTTGCCAAAACAGAAAAATCGTCGAACCCCTTTGATTTTGAAAAAGATCACTTCGCATTCGCAAACGAAACCGTTTGGCGTTATGAAGCGGGTAAACCTTCTCTTCGAAAAGAAAATAAAAAGCGTTACACACGACGCTGTTTTGTTGTAGCACGCGCCGCACTGCAATTCTGGAAATTCGCAAAATTCTCACCACAAAAATCTAAGCTAACTCAAGATAAACTAGTCGAACGAGTTCGCCAAATTACTTGCATTCCTGTTTGGAAATCGGCCTTCTCAACTTCAGAAAAAATTGAAATCCCTGGCTACGCCAGTTTATACGAAGCCAGCCAAGAAGAGCCTATTATTTTCCAAAAAAATATTGGTCTGGGTTGGCCCACTTATTTTCGACCAGGGAATTTCCCCATTGTTTTGCCTCCAAGCCATTTTCAACAAGCTAAACTCTACAACTTCCTTCAAACCTCATTACAGAAAAATCAACCTGTGATCGTTTGGCTGATTAATTTTCCTTCTCTGAGCATCAATCATGCAGTTATTATTTTCCAAGTTACATTTCAACAAAATCGATATGATTACCTGGCTTACGATCCCAACACCCCGCAACGCCCATTAATACTTTCTTACTATCCTCATGCGCATCAATTTAGTTTTGAAAAAACTTTTTATTTTCAAGGCGGCAAAGTTCAAGCTCGACCTGTTTACTTGAGTCCCTTCCAATAACACTATGTCCAAAACAAAAGTCGTAATCACTGGCATGGGAGCGGTCACGCCATTGGGGAATGATTTATCCACAACTTGGACAGAGTTAATTCATGGAAAAAGCTCACAACGACCCGTTACGCTTTTTGACGTTTCGCAATGTCGCTGCCAAAACGCTTGTGAATCTCAACTTCCCTCCCCACCCATCAATCGCAAGACAATATCTCGACTCTCTCGAGCTTCCCGCTTAGCCATTCCCGCTGCGCAAGAAGCCCTCTCACAAGCCGGCCTCTCTTCTCTTTCTTATCTGCCTATTAGTTTGAGCACTACAGGCGGTGGCATGACATTTGGAGAAACTTTTCTTAAAAAAATTTTAACCCATCAAAAAGGAAGTCTTTTAGGGCTCGTAGCTCGCTACCAACCTCAACAACAATTGCTGGATCTTCAGGAACAGCTTAATATCTCAGGGCCTTCCATGATCATAGCCAATGCCTGCGCCAGTGGCGCTAATGCCATTGGCCATGCTTATGATATGATTCGAGCCGGTCAAACGGACTATGTTTTAACAGGCGGGGTGGAAGCGCTAACGGAATTAATTTTTGTCGGTTTTGATTGTCTACAAGCCACTTCAACTGAGGTTTGTCGTCCATTCGACAAAAATCGTTCCGGCCTCATTTTGGGAGAAGCAGCAGCTTTTTTAGTTTTGGAATCCGAAGCTTACGCTAAAAAAAGAGGCGCTAAAATTTTAGCAGAAATAATCGGCTACGGTCACAGCACCGACGTCCATCATCTGACCCAACCTGCGCCTCAAGGGCATGCTCTCTTCCAAGCCATGCAAAGCGCTTGCAAATCTGCTAAAATTGATCCGCAAGAAATTCATTACATTAACGCTCATGGCACGGGCACATCTTTAAACGACTCCGCAGAAACTGCTTCTTTCACCCATTTTTTTGGTGAAACATTCGCTCAAATAAAAATGAGTTCCACCAAAGCCCAAATGGGTCATACCTTAGGCGCCGCAGGCGCTATAGAAGCTATTTTTGCTGCAAAAACTTTAATGCATCAAAAGCTACCAACTCAAATTAACTTAAAAAATCCTATTCCAGAAATCGCCTCGAGTTTAGTCACAGCCTCTGATCCCTTCCAACCCATTCATATCACCATGAGTGTTAATTTAGGATTTGGCGGTTCCAATGCTGCACTTGTTTTTCGACGTTATGTTAACTAACTCTTTTTCTTTAGCCGTTTGCGGCCAAGGTGCGGTTACCCCGAATGGAATCGGTGTGCATTCGCTTTTTCAATCGGACCCTTGGCCTCTGCAAAAAATAGTTTCTCTCCGAAATCCTGACAAAACGTTTCCGGTTTACTCAATTAATTTAAAAGAAGAGCATTGGAAGCGATGGCAACAAGAGCCACGTTTGCGACGTGCAAGTCCTTTATCTTTTTTTATGATGGAAGCGGCACATCAAGCGCTTGCTAGCGAAAGTGATGTCTCCCGAAAAAAAATAGGTTTAGTCGCAGCCTTTAATACAGGTTGCATTTCTTATAGCCGACGTTTTTTTCAGGGGGTTTTAGAACAAGGCCAACGTTTTGCCAGTCCCGCACTTTTCCCGGAAACGGTTTTCAACTCTCCACTAAGTCATGTGGCCGCTGTGCTTGGAGTAAAAGGCGCTTGCTATTCCATCGTCGGCGATCATACGGCCTGGGTCACTGCTATACAGATTGCAAAAACCTGGCTCCAAACCTGCGGCAAGGAAACAATGGAAAAAGTTCTCGTCTTAGGCGCTGAAGAACTAGATCCCATCGCTTGTGAAGCTTATCATTTAGCAGGCTGGTTTAAAAAAGGATGGGTTCCTACCGAAGGCGCTGGGGCATTTTTATTAAAGCGCGCTTCGGTTTCTGATAAAATTTGCATCACCCAAATCCATGAAGGATATTCTTACCGCAATCACCAGCAAGCCAAGCAACAAGCCAAAACACTTTTTGAAAAATGTTTGCCACATCATAAAACTTTAACCAGCGCACAGCGTAATTGGTTTAATCCTATCGAGACCGCTTGCTGTAAAAACTTACAAATTTTAACTCAATCCTATGCCTATTGCGGTGAGGGATTCACTGCCTCCGCAGCCTGGCATAGCTTGCGCGCGATTCGGCAATCCCACGAGTCTACATCACTTTTTCAACCCATATGGGGATTAAACCAACAGATTTCCGCTTTGGAATTTAGTATGAATTGTGATAGATTGGAAAATGCTTCAAGTCAGTCTCGATGAATTAAAACAGCTTTTGATAGAAAACTGTATGCTTAAAAATGATCTCTCTAGCGTTCAGGAGCAAACTCCGTTGTTTGGCCCAGAAAGTTTGGGGTTGGATTCCATTGACGCTTTACAATTAACCGTAGCGCTCGAAAAAAAATATGGCGTGTCCATCCAAGACCCTAATCTTGCGCGCGAAATTTTTCAAACCCTTGGCACTTTGCGCGATTGGTTAAGGCGACAACTCTGATCTATGGCTCCCGCTTCTCACACTTACGACGTCGTGATTATCGGCGGTGGTCCGGGGGGCAGTACGGCAGGTGCATTGCTTGCTCAAGCCGGGAAAAAAGTTCTCATCCTAGAAAAAGAAACGTTCCCACGATTTCATGTGGGCGAATCTTTAATTCCCTATGGCAATGATATTTTAAAAGAATTAGGAGTATGGGAAAAAATTGAAAAGGCTGGTTTCATGCCTAAGTGGGGAGCAGAATTTTGTTTAGGCAATGGATCGAAATTCCAACAGTTTTGGTTCGGTAATAGTTTGGGCGAATGTTATGCCAAAACCTTCCAAGTGGACCGGAGCCGATTTGACAAAATCCTATTGGAACATGCTGAAAGTTTCGGCTGCGAAATTCAACAAAAAGCCCAAGCAACGCGCGTAGAATTTCATGATGATTACGTTAATCTGGACTACAACGATGAAAAAGGCTCGCATCATATTACTTCTCATTGGCTAATTGACGCTTCAGGTCGCGATAGTTTTTTAGGCAAACAACTTCAACTCCCCAAACGAGAAACACAATCTTCCAAACGCATCGCTATTTTTGCCCATTTTGAAAATGTTTTCCGAAACGAAGGAAAAGCAGCAGGCCATATCACAATTGTTCGACTAGCTAACGGTTGGTTCTGGTTCATTCCTCTTACCGAAACCAAAACGTCGGTGGGTTATATTCAAGCGTTAAACGATTTCAAAGAAAACCGGTTGCAGCCCGAAGAAAGCTTTCAACAAATCATTCAAAAAGAAAAAGAGTTACAAATGCGTCTTCATCAAGCCAAACGCGTGGGCGAATTTCATGTTACCAGCGATTATAGTTACCGCTTTATTTCATTTGCTCAACCACGCGCGCTTATGATCGGTGACGCCGCCGGTTTTGTGGATCCTATTTTTTCTTCCGGCGTCATGATGGCATTAAAATCGGCCCAATTAGCAGTCAAAACGCTTTTAAAAGTTGATGCGAAAAAAAGCGCGTTATCGACCGCGTCGCAGCAAAAATATACCCATCAAGTTCGTCATATGATGGAAGTCTATGTTGATATGATTAATGCTTTTTACGATCAAGACGCATTCGAAGTTTTTATGCATCCTACTTCACGATTACAGCTCCTGCGAGCAGTTTTAGCCGTCTTAGGAGGGCACACTGATTTTTCATTTGCTTTTTGGTGGCGCTTGAAACTTTTTTATTTTTTGGGTCGTTTGCAACGATTTTTCCCTTTAGTTCCTCGTCTCAATTTTTCTCGAACTGCCACCTCTTGATTTCTTTTCTTCATGAAATCTTGGAAAATTCGTTGGACTGTTATTTCGCTTATCTTAGTAACGGGATTATGGGCCATCAAAACATTGCGCTTTCAAACGGAGTTATTACCTCTATTCCCAACAGGGCTGCCTTCGGTAAAACAACTGGAAGAGGCTCAGGAAAATTTAGAGTCGGACAATGTATTATGGATTGTTTTTGACACTTCGGAAGATCAAGTGCCGTGGGGAGAAAAAATTCTCTCTTTAATCGATTCGCTACAAAAACTTCCTTCCGTTCAATCGGTTGAGAAATCACCACAAGGCCCGCTTCCTATTAGCACACAATTAGCTTTAGCAACGATTTTATTGTCAACCAACCCATTTCAAGATTTGGTGAATGCTTTGCAACCCTCTCATCGCTCCGAACGTTTAGCAAAAACATTAGAACAATTTGCCGGCGGGTTAGAAGAAAGTGAGTTGGCTAGGTTACGATTCGATCCTTTGCGCTTGATCGATTTTTTTCCAAAAACTTATTCTTTTCCAAGCAATCGACCTTTGCTGCTCAAGATTATTGCCAAAAAAAATTTAAAAAATTTTGGGGCTGCACAACAGTTTCGAAATGAAATAAAACAAATTGCACAACAAATCGAACCTGATTTTTCTTCTCACGCTTTTCTGACAGGTCGTCCGGCTTTCGTTGCGGAAATCTCTCAAGCCATGCAACGCGATATGATCGTAATGCTAATTTTCACTCTAGCTCTCGTTTCTTTAGCATTTCTCGGCTTTTACCGATCCCTAAAGCCGTTGGGTTGGATTCTTCTTTTACAAACCTTGTCATTATTATGCGGTTTTATTGCGGGTCGTTTCATTTTTGGTGAACTGAATGTTTTGAGTTTAGGTTTTGCGTCTATCTTGCTTGGTGTAGGAATGGATTATTGCATTTTAGTTTATCATCATTTTGCAACAGGTCATTCCCTTAATTCCCCCTCTTGGAAAATGTTGCGTCATGGAATTTGGTTAAGCGCACTTACCACTGCAGGCGCTTTCGGAGTTCTTTATGTTTCTCACTTTCCCGGTTTGCAACAACTCGCTGTGTTAGTGGCCATTGGTTTAATTGCTACGGCAGGTTTTGCCACAGAATTTTTAAGCGTCTGGCTGGAAAAAAAGAAACTCAATGCGCCTCATTGGATTTTGCAAGGCAGCGAAAAAAGCGCGCAATTTTTACAACATCACACTCAAACAATCCGTTGGGGATTTTATTTATTTTTAATATGCTGCGCTTTTGTTTTCGTGAAGTTTCGTCATTATCCATTTTATCAAAATGACCTTTCTCAACTTCAATCCACTCATTTGGAAGCTTATCGTGGACAACAGCTACTCTCCTCACAATTGCCTGCCTTATCCTCCCAAATTCACTCATTTGTCGAAGCGCTAGAAAAAAATCGGGGAAATTGGGTGCCCATTTCTGAGACTTCTTTTTTTGCAACTTTCGAAAAAAATGGGCTCGACCGCTCCTGGGGAAAATTAACCTGGGAAGTTATTGAAAAACTCAACGCATGGCATGCAGGAAATTCCCAACTTACCTCCTTGATCCGTAGCGCAAATGCCTGGCCCCAATTACAACGCGACTTGAATCACGTTGCAGTCGAAGATTTCAAACGATTATCGTTTGCTATGCTTGCCATTTTAGTGACACTTTGTGCTATCGCACATCGAAAAATTAAATTAGTTTTTTTAAATCTTTTTGCTTTAATCACCGCGCTTGGCTTGCTTGCAGTCTTTCTTTTCTTGGGGCAAATCTCCATGACTTTAGTTTCTTTGTTAACTATCCCTTTATTAATTGGTTTAACGATCGACTATAGTCTGCATATCTTGCTGGCTTTGGAACAATATCACGGAAGTTTTAAGATGACTTATCTCCATTTAGCCGCACCCGTGACTCTTACTGGTCTATCATCACTTATTGGTTTTTCTGCGCCTTTATTAAGCAGTCAACCCGTTTTACAAAATTTTGGAATGGTTATGGATCTTGGAATTTTAGCAGCAGTCATAACTGGCCTGATTCTATTGCCAGTGTTTTATGAAAGGCTTTATCATAAACAATCCTCATGAGCCATCCTCATTACTCGCGCACTTTTTATCAAGCCGTCTGGTTTCATTGGGCAAAAAGATTAGCGACCTTTATTCCACGCCGAATACTTCGATGGGTTGGCTACCAAGCAGGACTCATTTACTCACACTTTCACTCTGCTAAAGTGCAAGTGGTTAAAAAAAATCTGGCGCTTATTCACGCCTCCACCACTTTCCAAAATGCCCAAAAAGTTTTTGGAAAATTCGGAGCTTGCTTGGCTGACTATTTTTATTTGAGTCGTTATGCCAATGAAAAAAAAATTGAATTGATTAAGAAAAAAAAGGGCTATGAATATCTCGTATCTGCTTACCAAAAAAAACAAGGCGCCATTTTAGTGACAGCCCATTTAGGATTATTCGAACTCGGGGGAGTTGTAATGAATGAGCTCGGTTTTCCTATGGCAGTGCTAACTTTACCTGAACCCAATCAAGCTCTCACTCAATGGCGCGCCAATTATCGAAAACTGTGGAAGGCAGAAACTATCACGATTGGTGACGATCCTTTTTCCTTTCTGAAGGTATTAAACTATTTGAAAGCCGGCAATTTTGTCGCTGCGTTGATTGATCGCCCTTCGTCGCAAAAAAATATTCCCGTCCGACTGCCTCATGGCGAAGCTTTCTTTTCCGGCAATATCTTGCTCATCGCCTTATTGGCGCAATGTCCCGTTATCCCAGCAGTAGCCGTAGCAGAATCAACGGGTTTTTATGAAATGGAAGCTTTTGAACCTTTCTACATCGAAAACCAAGGCACTCGCGAAGAAACCATTGCTTACTACACTCAAAAAATTGCCGATGTTCTTTTGCCAACAATATGTCATCATTACGATCAATGGTTTCAATTCGTATCTTTATCTTCTGTTTAGTAACCAGTCTTTGCTGCACAGCTCAAGATCCTGTGTCAGATGCAGAGCAAGCTCGTCACGAAAAACAATTCACGCAATATCAACATTCCACAAAAACTTTTACCGCTGCTGTGCGCCAAATTCTTCATTTAAGTGGCATGAAAAAACCTGTGGTGAGTTTGGGCAGAATTTATTTTCAAAACCCACAAGGCTGGCTTTTGATTCGCTATAGTAAGCCAGCCGAAGAATTTATTCTATTGCGAGATGGTAAACTTTATCTGCAAAAAAAAGATAAACCATTAAAAATTCAATCGCTTAATCGCGAAAATAGTTTCGCCATGATGCGCCGTTTTTTTCAAGAAGATGCGCAATCCTGGAAAAAAGATTTTGATATTGCCATGTTCGAAGATGAAAAAAATTTAATCATTTCACTAACTCCAAAGAGAAAGGAAAAAACCTTACCACTCGTAATCCAAACCCGTGTGAATCGACAAACCTTTCTTCCACAACAAATCCACCTGGTTTTTGAAGGTGAAAACGAAATCATTTACGAATTCACACAACCCCAGCGCAATGCAACCTTGCCTTCACAGCTTTTTGCTCCACCAGATGCTTCATGAACTCACTCACCCCTCATGGTCCGGGTTTTTCATTTGTTGACTCCTTTGTTTTGGATGATTCTCAAAAACAATTAACTGCCAAAAAATGGCTTGATCCGAAACTTTCTTTTTTTGCCGATCATTTTCCCGAAAAACCTTTAATGCCTGGAGTTTTATTGGTAGAATGTGCAGCGCAAGCAGCAGGAATTTTATGGAGCGCACAACAAAAATTAAATCAACCTGCCCCTTATGCTCTAGCTCAAGTGTTACCATTTCGCTTCATTCAACCTGTTTTTCCAAACCAAATCCTATTGATTGAAGTAAAATTAGAAAAAGATTTTGGCGCTTTAGCCCAATTTCAAATCACGCTCAAAGTCGAAACCCAAGTCGTTGCTGAGGGCAGGCTCATACTCAGCGCTTCACTACATTAAGCGTAAAAGTTTTTTCAATTGATTGACGTCTAATTTCCCGCGGACTGTTCGAGGCATTTTGGGAGTTACGATTATTTTCTTCGGCATTTTCCAAAGCGGCAGTTTTTGATATAGGAAACGCCAAATTTCCTTTTCGTTGCATGAACCTTCCACGATTACAACAAAAAATTCCCTCGCTTTATCCTGATAAGGCATGGTCAAGATCTCAGAAATGTTTTTTTCGGCACGCAATAAAAGTTCAATTTCTTGAGGATTAATTTTTTTTCCACCCACATTAACCAAAGGTTGTTGACGTCCCAATAACTCAAGCTCCCCCCAGCGATTCCACCTCCCTAAATCATGAAGCAAAAAGACCCTATTAAAAACAGCGCGACTTTTAACTTGGATTCGCTCCAGAGGCATGATTTTCACTTTCACTCGATCCAACGGTTTGCCAACGGAACGACCAGATAAAGTAGCCAAACCGGTTTTATCATAACAAATGCCGCCAGTTTCGGAAGAACCATAGAAATTATGAAGTTTTAATTCAAACTTCTTAAAAAAATGTTGAGCCACATCGCAAGAAAGACGCGCCCCAGCTGAAACAACCAAGCGCAGCGGCTTCAACGATCGCACAGATGGCAATTCATTTAGCAATTGAAAAATGGTGGGCACGGAAGGAAAAATTGTAACTTGGAATTGTTTAATCCATTGAGGAATCTGAGCGGGCAAAAATGTTGGCGCGCTTACGATGGGTGTGCCTTGCAAAATCAATGGCATAATTAAATTGCCCAATCCATACGAATGACCAAAAGGAATCAAACCTAAATTGATATCGCTACTTTTAATTTTCATCGTGGAAATAATTTGTTGCCCATCGGCAACCATGTTTTGCGTAGAACAATAAACTTTTTTAACTTTACCCGAAGTGCCAGAGGTTAACTTGATCAGACAACTATTTTTCTTAGGAAATTTTATTTGTTTAAAATCATATAAGCCGTGATCTTGCCACAAAAAATGAGCTCCCAACTGTTTCGCTACATTCCACTGGGCAGATTGAGATAAAGTATTGTCTAAAGGTAAAGCGATTGCACCAGCTTTTTGAATCGCTAAAAAAAGCGTTAACCAATCCATCCCGTTTGGGAGGCAAAAAGCGACTTCAGCCTCTTTAATTTTTTGGAATAATGATGTTTCAGTTAATTGTTCAACCCTTTGAGTTAACTCTTGAGCTGTAATTATTTGATTCAACGATGTATCGATGAAAATTTTCTTTTGGGGATAACGATTGACCGTCTTGAGCCATTGCTTCCAAAGTTGTGACATAGCTTTTTATCAAGCCAAAGCAGAAAGTTCTTTGGAGCGACGTGTCGCGGCTTGCACTGCTTCGACAAAAGCTTCATGCATATTACGATTTTTCAAAACTTGTAGCGCTTCAAACGTTGTGCCACCTGGACTCGTTACCGCTTCACGCAACTCACTCAAAGACTTACCTGTTTCTAAAACCATTTTTGCAGCACCCAACATAGTTTGTGTCGCTAATTTCAATGCTAAATCATCAGGCAAATGTTGAATTGCAGCGCGATCCAGTAAAGCTTCTAAGATAGCAAAAAAATAAGCCGGCCCACTGCCACTTAAAGCCGTGACTTCATTTAACCATGCTTCCGGTACTTGTTCCACAAGTCCCACCGCGCTAAAGAGTCCTTTCACAACCATTGCATCTTTTTCTGTGGCACGAGCCCCCAAAGAAAAAACCGAAGCTCCTGCACCAACTAAAGCGGGAGTATTAGGCATAACTCGTATTAATCGCGTCGTAGCATGAACCAAACTTTCTAAACGCGCTAAAACAACACCTGCGGCAATTGAAATAAATAATTTATTTTCCAAAGACGATCCGATTTTTTCCAAAAGCGTTTTAACCTGCTGCGGTTTCACCGCTAAAATAATAATTTCCGCATGCTCAAGCATTCGACGGTTATCGGAAAAGGTCTTGGCCCCCGTTCGTTTTTCAAAACTGGCCCGTGCTTCATCGGCAGGATCCGAAGCAAAAACATGCTCTGAGGTAAGAACTTTTTTTTCAATTAGGCCATGCGCTAAAGCCGTGGCCATACGCCCGGCACCAAGAAAGGCAACTTTCATAATCTTAGTTTATCCCTTTTACCAGACTAAGCGCAAGCGGTAAGGTCTTCAAATTCCTTCCCTCTTAACCCGATTGCGACTGTGAATAAATTTCGTTACCCTTTTGGCGCATTGCAGTAACTACCCATTCTTGAAATTGTAATTGCCTTTTCTGATCCAGAAGCTGTTGTTTAATTTCCTCTTGTTTTTCCGCATCCACTTTAGGCTCTTGACGTGATACGAGATAAACAAAAAAGGCGCCATCTTCCTTGCGCTGAGGCGCGCTGATTTCGCCTGGTTCTAGTTGAACCGCAACATTTTTAAAACGTTCCAATTCCCTATCCTCTTTTGTTTTATTCTTTTTCTCCTTTTCTTCTCTTTCTTCTTCTAAAGGAACAAAGGCTGGAATTTTATGAGTTTTCAATTTCAGTTCAGCCACAGCTTGATCAAAATTTTTTCCGGCTTGCATCAAGTTAGCTATTTTTTGGCGCATCTCATTAGTGGCTTTCAAAGCGGCTTCTAAAGAGCGTTGTTTAATCCAATCATTGACCACTTTGCCTCTAACTTTTTCAAAGGATTGAGGTTGAGACGGACGTAATCCACTTAGATGTAGAACATAAAAACTGTCATCCACTTGCACCACTTCGCTATCCGGTTGTTCATTATTTAACCCAAAAGCTGCAACCACAAATTCCGAATCCTCAATAAAATCTTTTGGTGGGTTTTGATAAGTGAAAAATTCTGTTTCTTTAATCTCGTAGCCATTTTCCTTAGCCAGCGCCTCGAAAGAAGGCGCCTTTTTTTCTTCATCTCCTAATAAGGCAACCGTAAAATTAACTGCCGCTTCACCCAACTTATTCAAAGCTTCCTGTTTTTTTTCTTTTGGCAATTTGCTCGCAATATCCGGTAAACGAAATTGAATGTATTTCACTTTTCGCTCTTCAGGCGTGCTATAAATTTGCAAATTTTCCGAGTAAGCTTTTTTTAATTCTTCATCGCGAGGCACAATGCCAGCCGTATAATCGGCTCGATCAAACTCAACAGAAACCAACTCAGTTTTTCCGTATAATTTTCCGGCGTAATGCTTCACTTCAGCAGGAGCTACTCGCGCCGAAGAAACAATCAAAGCTGTCATTCGTTCGTTTAAAACATGATCGCGCACCATCTCATGAAACTGCACCTCATTGAGTCCCATCGCAGGCAACCGTTTTTGCACAAATTCCAAATATTTTTCAGGTTGGTAAGTGCCAGTTTTTTCGTCCCAAAAAATGGGCATTCGTCGAATGGAATCAGCAATTTGCTGATCCGAAACATTGATTCCAAGCTGCGTGGCTTTTTCAATTAACAACAATTGTTGCCAAGCCATAGTTTGCAAATGCTGGTTGAGCTGCTCACTAATGGGAATATCATGACCACTCGTTAAAAGAAGATAGTAATACATTCTTTGCATCACTTTTTGATATTCCTGCAAAGAAATTTCTCGCCCGCCAATTCGACCTATTTTGGAATCTGTTCCGTGAGAATAATTATCTCGAAAACTGTAAGTGCCCCATAGCGAAAAAGAGACCACAACAATAATCACCAAAGCCCATAATAAAAACTTGGAACGTTCACGCATCAAACGAATCATAACTTATACTCTCCTATTAACAGCGTTGACCCTTTGCCCAGACTTCGTTATAGCGATAAGCTGTATGGTTAAGACAAAAGAGCATCACTTACCCTGCGATGATGCTGGGAGTTGGCACAAAATCAAGCGCATTCCCAAAAGGATTTATCCCATCATTAGTTTTTTAATCTTTTTTAGCTCGCTATTTCAGCTTTTAGCGCAACCTGCGGAACTTTCTCACGTCTCACAAAAAACATTCCGTGAAGTTTGGCAACAAGGAGGACCTGTTATGTATTTGCTAGCGCTGGCCTCTATTTTTACCATCGCGCTCGTTGTGGAAGGTTTTTTTCTTTTGCGTTTCAAAAAACTCTGTCCTCCAGAACAAATTCAAAACAGTAAAACGTTAATTCTCCAAAATCGATTTCAAGAATTATGGAATCAATGCCAGGAACACCCCAGTTATCTTAGTGCATTATTAAAAGCGGCTTTAAGCCGATTGGGACGCGGACATGACGTGGTGGAACACGCCACACAAATGGCCGCTTTACGACAAGCCACACTTTTGAAATCCCGCATTTCTTATCTTTCCGCCATCGGCGTCGTCACTCCCATGATCGGACTGACTGGAACAGTTATCGGAATGATCAAAGCCTTCGCCGTTTTAGGCTCCGCAGGCATCGCCGATCCTGGCGCACTCTCGGCAAGAATCGCTGAAGTGTTAACCGCAACCGCCGGAGGTTTGGTAATCGCTATTCCCGCTTTCATCTTTTTTTATCTTTTGAAAAATCGGCTTATTACAGTTTTAACTCTCGCAGATGCCACCATCAATGATCTCATCGATCTCATTCCTTTGGAAATCATGAACCATGCCAAAACTGAATTCACTTTTTCTGCATGAAATTTCGTCACTCTCCCTTTCTCACATTCATCGAAGAAGAAACGGATTTGGAATTTCAAATCACACCCATGATCGATTTGCTGCTCGTTCTCCTTATTTTTTTTATGGCGATTACCACCACAAAAATTTTAAGAAACGACACCTCGCTACAATTACCTCATATTACGACAAAACAATCCCAAGTAGAAAATGAGCAAATGGGTCAATGCGTGATTAATATTGCCTGGCGAGAAAAGGAAGAGGAACTCACTTTTTCTATCGACCAAATTCCCGCACGCACCTTGCCAGAGCTCAATGCAATTCTTAACCAAAATTATCGCGCCTTTCAAAAAGTTCATCCCGAAAAATCTTACGAAATTGTAATTCGCGCTGAAGAAAAACTACCCTACCATTTTCTTCAAAACATTCTACAACTTTGCCAAAAAAGTGGATTCCGCCAAATTACCTTTGCTGCAATCCCTCAACCTACAACAAACTAAATTATGGCACTGGGCGGTTTAGGAGTTGAATCGGAAGAACACGGGCTCCAAATTGCGCCACTGCTCGATATCCTTTTTGTTCTATTACTCTTTTTCATGGTCATGGCCGCCTCGCAAAAAATCGAGCAAGGACTCAAACTGCAACTCACTTCAACCGGCACCGCTTACAATCAAGATAAACCCACAGTCCCTATTTTTCTAAAAATTCATTCAAACTTGCAAATTTATTTCAATGAAAATCCAATTGACTCAATTTCCAGTCACGAACTACCGGCACTTAAAAAACGATTGAGTACCATTGCAAAACTTTATGGCACTCAACACCCCATTCTCATCCTTCCCGAAGCCAATGTGCCCTACCAACGCATCATCGATGCGCTCAATGCCTGCACACAATCACAGATGCAAAATGTTCAACTCAACACCTCCTCGCCTTAAGAAAAACTGCGAGACAAAGCCTGTTCCCAACTTTTTGATAATTCCACTATAGACCATTCAAAAAAATGCTTTGATGAACGAACCATCAAAGACTCACCACCTACCTCACCCAATAAAACGATTGGCACATTTTGCTCCTTACATAATTTTGTAATCACTTTTTCATAAGTCGGATCGAAACTAATCACCACACGTGAAGGACTTTCGTTAAACAAAACAGCCTCGATATTTTCCTCATTGATTTCAATCGACGCCCCTAATTTATCTCCTATCAAACAACACTCCGCCAGGGCCACGGCTAAACCGCCCTCTGAGCAATCATGCGCACTTTTTATTAAACCATTTTGAATTGCCTCAAGAACTGCGCTTTGCACTACTTTTTCTTTTTCCCAGGAAACTTTTGGACATTTTCCTTCGGCCAAACTTTGCAATTTAAAATCACAATAAGAACTCTCTAGCGCCTCACCCCAACCCCCTATTAGCGCAATGCTATCTCCCGGCTTTTTAAAGCCGACTGTCGTCACATCTTTTTCCCTCTCAATCTTCCCAACCATACCGATAACGGGTGTTGGGAAAACTCCACCTTGAGAAGATTCATTATAAAAACTAACATTTCCACTGATCACCGGAATATCCAACGCGCAGCACGCCTCAGCCAAACCTTTTACCGATTCTTGAAACTCGAGGAATCGATCAAGATTTTGCGGATTTCCAAAATTTAAATTATTCGTCACAGCTAGCGGCCTAGCACCAACACAACACAAATTTCTCGCGCTTTCTGCCACCAATAACTGCGTTCCTTCAAAAGGATCCAAATGACAATACCAACCATTTCCATCCATGGTTGCCGCCAAAAAAATTTCATCCTGATCCAATCGCAATCTCACTACTGCAGCATCACTTCCCGGAATTATCTGGGTCGCATTCCCCACATGATAATCAAACTGCTCAAAAATCCAACGCTTCGAAGCAATCGAAGGCAAGGCTAACATCTCCAAAAGTGTTGCACGACAATCCAAAGATGGACGCTTTTGTTGAAAAACTTGCTTCTTCGAAGAAAAATTCAAAGACACTTTTTCTTTTAATGGAAATCCTTTTACCAAAAACTTTATGGGCAATTTTGCTACTAAATCATTTTCAAAGCATGCCTGAAATTCCTCTTCTACAATCACTTCACCCAATATCGCCGTCTCCAATCCCCAACGCTTACTAATCGTTTTAATTTTTCTCACTTCATCTGGTTTCAACACAAAAACCATACGCTCTTGAGATTCGCTCAACAAAATCTCGTGAGGCAAAAGTTTTTCATTAGAAATAGGAACCCGATCTAAATTCAACTTCGCCCCTCGATTTCCTCGTGCCACCAATTCTGCCACGGCATTCGCCAACCCCGCAGCGCCCATGTCTTGAACCGCCACGACATCGCATTGCTCAAAAATTTCCAAACACGCTTCAATCAAACATTTTCCCTTAAAAGGATCACCTCTTTGAATCGAAGATGAATTTTTTTTATCTTCCCCCAAAACCTGCGAGGCAAAACTGGCGCCAGCCAATCCTTCCCGCCCTGTCTTCGCACCCACGTAAACAATCACATCTCCCACTTGTTCTACAGAACTTTTTTGAATCGAGTTTTTTTTCACAATTCCCAAGCACAAAACATTCACTAAAGGATTATGTTCATAACAATCATCCGCAAAAAGTTCTCCACCCATCGTCGGCACACCCACACAATTTCCATAATGCGAAATGCCTTTAACCATTTCGCTCAAATGATGTCGCGCTCGATGTGAAGTCAAATTACCCACGCGCAACGAATCCATCAAAAAAACAGGTCTCGCACCCATCGCCAAAATATCCCGTAAAATACCACCAACGCCGGTCGCGGCTCCCTGAAAAGGTTCCACAGCACTGGGATGATTGTGAGACTCCATTTTAAAAGCCACTGCCCAACCTTTCCCAACATCGATCACCCCCGCATTTCCCTCGCCCGCTTTTACGAGCACCGACTTTTCTTCACGCGGCAACTGTTCTAAAATTTTTTTCGAACTTTTGTAAGAACAATGCTCACTCCATAACGCAGAAAACAATTGCCACTCCACTTCGTTCGGCTCACGAGCGAGTGTATGATAAATTTTTTCGCACTCTGCCTGAGAAAGAGAAACATTTTCTGGCTTCACAATTTACTTTCCAAAACTTGAGTCACCAAATTTTTCCAAAAACGAAGACCATCAGGAAACCCCAAAGTTCTTTCAGGGTGCGGCATCATTCCAACCACATTACCCTTTTCATTGCAAACACCTGCAATTTGATTCACCGAACCATTCCCTAATGCATCGCAATAACGAAAAACGATTTGTTCTTTTTCTTTTAAACTCCGCAAAGTTTTTTCCTCCACCCAATAACATCCTGCCGCATGCGCAATCGATAAATCTAAAACATCTCCCACAGACAAAAAATTCATAAAATAAGATCGATTTTTTTCTACTTTTATCTTGGCCTCGTGACAAATAAATTTCCCTTGCTGATTTTTACGCAAAATTCCTGGCAATAATTGACACTCACACAAAATCTGGAATCCATTACAAATTCCCAAAATTAAACCACCGCTCTCAGCAAATTTTTTAATTCCAGACATAATGGGAGTGGTTGCAGCAATCGCCCCCGGCCTCAAAGAATCCCCATAAGAAAATCCTCCGGGCAAAACAATCAAATCATAATTCCTACATTCGGAAATATCATACCAAAGATAATCCGCATGTGCACCCAACTCTCGCGTGAGCACCTCAAAAACATCGCGATCGCACGTGGAGCCAGGAAATTGAACAATGCCGATTTTCATTGGTAAATATTAACCAATTTTTTTCATTCTAAAATCTTTACTTATTGTGTTGACGACAAAAGTCGATTGGCGACATGGCTTTAATTGGGGAACGACGATAATCAGAATAATTTCGAGACACAATAAAAAGGGCGCCAAAACTCACTGCTGCTGCCGCCTGCATGGCATCTTCCAAATCTGACATCGCATAATTCAAAGCATGGCGCATGGCAAGAGTAGAAACTGGCGCCACCTCTACAAACTCTAATAAATCTCGAACAAATCCTCTCACATCCCCTCGACAAAGATAAAATAAATTAGCTAAAGAATGCCAGGCTACTGCTGCTAAACCCGGCCTTTTTTCCGCCCAATCCAAAATCGCTGCACTCGCCTGCCAATGCTCCGCTCGCTCTAACGCCACATCCAATAAAACATCGCAATCAATTAAAATGCGCATCGCTCATTCCAGATCATAATGTTTCGCCAAGGCTCGATAACGCTTTTCCCTTTTACCAGCCAAAGCCAATCGCCCCTTCCACTGAGTCGTGAAAGTTTGAGAATTTTTTCTCTTCCGCCTTGTCCCTGTTGATGCTTGGCTCAATAAATCCTCAACCAACGCTGAAACACTGGTATTTCTTTCTCGAGCCAAATACTTAGCGCGTTGGGTTACTTTAGGATCCAAGGTTAGATTCACGTGCTGCTTCATTAATACATATTAATATAAAAAATATGTATTTGTCAAGCTAATAGCAAACGGGGCGCTTGCCTTACCATTAACAAATTTTCTCTTCTTTTGACTTCATAGTTTTTTTTCCTTAACGTAAAACTATGTCCGGGGAAACTCTTACACCCATGATGAAGCAGTATTGGCAAATGAAAAAACAGTTGCCCTCTAACACATTGCTGCTTTTTCGCTTGGGCGATTTTTATGAGCTTTTTTTTGAGGATGCTCAGCAGGGTGCTAAAATTTTAAATTTAGCTCTTACTCAACGCAATGGCACTCCCATGTGTGGCATGCCTTATCATGCTGCCAATGCTTATATCACCAAACTCATTGCCGCAGGAAAACGCGTCGCGATTTGCGATCAAATGGAAGCGCCTCGACCTGGTCAAGTGGTCAAACGTGAAATTACCCAAGTGCTTTCGCCCGGAAGCGTCGTGGAATCGGAAACTTTGGATGGCAAAAAGCCAAATTATTTAGCTGCTATTTTTGAGCGAGAAAAAAATTATGGCTTTGCTTTTTTAGATACAACTACTGGCGATTTTCGCGTCACCGAATGTTTCGATCAATCTAAGCTCCAAAGCGAAATTGCAAAAATTTTACCTTCGGAAATTATTATCCCTGACGAATCGGACCATTTCACTTTTCTCAAAGAGTTGCCCACTGTTTTTTCCAAACATGAACCCTGGTCTTTTCAATATGAGACGGCTTATCAAACGTTGCGCGATCATTTTAAAACCCAGTCGCTCGACGGCTTCGGTTGTCAAAATTTATCCGCAGGCATCTCAGCTGCCGGAGCTCTTTTACATTATGCTACAACTATTTTGCGTCGCTCTTTAGCTCATGTTCAAACATTGCGCGTTTATCAAAGCGAAGCCTTTATGGTTTTAGATGAAACCACGCGTCGGACTTTGGAATTGGTGGAGCCCGCCCGTGCTAACGCACCTTATGAAACAACATTGCTGGGCGTTTTGGATCATACCTGTTCGCCGCTTGGCGGACGACGTTTGCGAGATTGGGTTTTGCATCCTTTAAGGGAAAAGCAAGCGATTCTCGCGCGACAAGATGCGATTACTTTTTTATTAAAAGATTCTTTTCCACTCAAATCTTTGCGCGATCTTTTATCTGAAATTCGTGACATAGAACGTTGCATTGGTCGTTTGACTCAAGGTTCAGGATCCGGTCGAGATTTGCTCGCGCTCCGATTTTCACTCGAAAAAATTCCACTTATCCAAGATTTTTTTCAAGACCCTTTGCCTTCCTTGCTACAAAACCTCAAACAATCCCTTCACCCCTTGCCCGAAGTGGTGGAAAAAATTAAAAAAGCGATTCATGAGGAATGCCCGCCTATTTTGCGTGACGGTGGCGTTATCGCTTCAGGCTTTAACTCCCACTTGGACGAACTTCGCTCTGCATCTACGGAGGGCAAACAATGGATTCTTCAGTTGCAACAAAAAGAACAAGATCGCACAGGAATTAAGTCGTTGAAAGTTCGTTACAATTCAGTGTTTGGTTATTACATCGAAGTCACCAAAGCCAATTTAAATAGCGTGCCAACGGATTATCATCGCAAACAGACTACCGTAAATGCCGAACGTTTTATCACACCTGAACTCAAAGAAATGGAATCCAAAATTTTGGGCGCTGAAGAAAAGGCCAAAGCTCTGGAGCAAGAAATTTTTCAGGAAGTCAGACAATTCATTCTGCAATTTATTCAACCCTTGCAACAGACCGCAGAACAACTCGGCGTTTTGGATGCAATGACCAGTTTAACCCAAGTCGCACGACTCCAAGCCTATCACAGACCAGAAATTCTCGAAGAATCTTGCTTGGAAATTTCCGAAGGTCGCCATCCGGTTCTGGAACAATTAACATTCGAGGAAAGATTTGTTCCCAATGACACCTTTCTCAACTCACAAACACAACGACTCATCATTCTCACCGGACCTAACATGGCGGGAAAAAGCACTTATTTGCGTCAAGTTGCGCTGTTAACCTTAATGGCTCATCTCGGATCTTACGTGCCAGCCAAAAGCGCTCGCGTCGGTTTAGTCGATCGCATTTTCACGCGAGTAGGAGCATCCGACGATTTATCACGCGGTCAAAGCACTTTCATGGTTGAAATGAATGAAACCGCAAATATTTTGCATCATGCGACCTCGCGCAGCTTGGTGGTGCTCGACGAAATTGGCCGCGGCACTAGCACCTTTGATGGGCTTTCAATCGCTTGGTCAGTCGCAGAATTTTTGCATAACGAAATTAAAGCTCTCACTCTTTTTGCCACGCACTATCACGAAACCAGCAGCCTTTCACAAAATTTAACCGCCGCTAAACTCATGAACGTGGCCGTGCGCGAGTGGAACGACCAAGTGATTTTCCTGCGAAAAATTGTCGAAGGCAGCGCTGATAAAAGTTATGGAATCCAAGTCGCACGCTTAGCCGGTTTGCCTAAACCCGTCTTGGAAAGAGCCAAAATTTTATTACAAGAACTCGAAGAAAATCAGATTACAGAACCTAATTTGCTGCCTAATCATCTTAAAAAACCGGAGAAAAAAATTAAACCTCGCCCTACCAAATCGGTTGAAGAATTGTTACCGGGTTTGGAAAACTCATAAACTATTTATCATGACGGACTCTAAAACCAAACCTGATTGGGGTCGTTATCATCCTCCATCCGATGCAGCAGTCATTCTAAAAAGCTGTCCACGTTTAACCATCGCCAGCTCACCCTCGGAACTTCTCGATTTAGCATGTGGCAACCCGACTAACAATCAGTTTGAAGTTGCGTATGAAGTAGAAGGAAAAGGGCGAATCGTGGAAGCAACGGTAGCGCGCGTCCGCAACGGATTAAGCGCTAATTATAACGAACCTTACATGCGCCGACGTGAACCAGATTGTCTCGTCATTGGTGATAATCAACCCACAGATAAACCAACTTTTCGTGAAAAATGGGAAAAAGATTTTGCGCCCATACGCGAACAAACTTTTGCTTGGCTCAAAACACAACCCCTCATCTTATTCGGATTTGTTGCTGGCGGTGAGGGCATTGGAATGAATGCTCTGGTAATCATGCCTGAGAATGCTGGTTTTTTTGCGTTTGGGTTGGCTTTGTTACAAGGCATTGTGCCTTACGAAAAAATTTCATCGAATTTTTCGCCTCAATGCGTGATTTATGTGGCTCCTCCTTTTCGTCACACTCATTTTGAAGGGCAACAAGTCGTGGTTCATAACCGCACCACCGACTTGCATGAACTTTTTTCTTATAATCTTTATCCTGGTCCCAGTGCTAAGAAAGGTGTTTATGGCGCTTTATTAGGTTTGGGTGAACGCGAACAATGGATCACCGCCCATTGCTCAACCGTTCAAGTCGTTACTCCTTACGATAATGTGGTTACTTTCATGCATGAAGGTGCGAGTGGCGGTGGTAAAAGTGAAATGTTAGAACAAGCTCATCGTGAAGCGGACGGTCGACTGCTTCTTGGAAAAAATATCATGACTTCAGAACGTCGATATTTAACCATAGCACGATCCTGCGATCTTATGCCTGTAACCGATGACATGGCACTGTGCCATCCTTCATTGCAATCGGACAAAGGTAAGCTCGTGGTTCAAGATGCAGAAAATGCTTGGTTTGTCCGAGTGAATCATATCGATCAATATGGAACCGATTTACCACTCGAACGGTTAACAACTCAACCACCCGTTCCTCTTTTGTTTTTAAATATCGATGCCGTGCCCGATTCTCGCGCCATGTTGTGGGAACCCACCCTCGATGCGCCTGGTCAACCTTGCCCCAATCCGCGAGTTATTATTCCACGTGAAATTTATCCCGGAGTCGTTAGTCAACCTGTTAGCGTGGACATCCGAAGTTTCGGAGTGCGTACTCCGCCCTGCACTCGCGAAAAACCCAGTTATGGCATCCTTGGTTTTTTTCATATTTTGCCACCAGCTCTCAGTTGGTTGTGGCGATTGGTAGCGCCACGCGGCTATGCAAACCCCAGCATTGTTCAGACAGAAGGCATGAGCAGTGAGGGCGTAGGCTCTTATTGGTCTTTTGCTACAGGTCGAAAAGTCAATCATGCCAACTTGTTACTAGATCAATTTTGCACGCACACCAAC